>JBKJJG010000242.1:0-1140 GCA_046598155.1 bacterium
CGCGGGGATGCGTATCGAGCCGCCGGTATCGGTGCCGACCGCGCCGGCCGCCAGATGGGCGGCCACGGCCACAGCCGAACCTCCGCTCGATCCGCCCGCGACGCGATCGAGGCGCCAGGGGTTACGGGGGGTGCGACCGTGCGGGTTGAGACTGGTCATTCCCAGGGCGAACTCGTGCAGCGTCGTGGTGCCCAGCACGATCGCCCCCGCGGCCTCCAGCAGCCGCACAACGGTCGCGGTCTCGCGCGACGGCTCGCGCCCCAGGAACGACGAGCCCGCCGTGAGCGGCACGCCCTCAATCTGGATCAGGTCCTTGACGGCAACCGGTACGCCGTGCAGCGGTCCGCGCCAGTGTCCGGAACGCGCCTCGGCGTCGCGGGTGACCGCTTCGGATCGGGCGCGCCCGGCCAGGACCGTGACGAACGCCGCCACCTGGGAATCCACCTCGGCGATCCGCTCCAGGTAGGCCTCGACCGAATCAACGGCGGTTAGGCGCCCGTCTTGGATCCGCCCTGCCAGTTCCGACGCGGACAGATCAGTAATCTCGCTCATCGTTGATCCTTTCTTCGAGCCGGCCCCTCTGTCCCTCCCCTGCGGGAGATAGGACTCTGCCGCGGCCCGGTGGAATACCCTGCCCAAATCAAGCACCCGGAGGCGGCACATGTCCAGCCTTCCCATCGAGTCCTCCTTGGATGAGCGCCGGAGGTTCCCTCCGCCAGAGGCGTTCCGTGCACGGGCGGTCGTCACCGACGAAAGGATCTACGAGGAGGCCGGCCGCGAACCGGAGGTCTTCTGGGAACGCGCGGCCGGCGACCTGCACTGGTTTCGCCGGTGGGACCAGGTCCTTGACTGGAGCCTGCCGGACGCGCGGTGGTTCGCGGGCGGCCGCACCAACGTCGCCTTCAACTGCCTGGACCGTCACCTCACCACCGCCCGGCGCAACAAGGCCGCCATCCTGTGGGAAGGTGAGCCTGGAGAGACGCGCGTCCTTACGTACTGGGATCTCGCGCGTGAGGTGAACCGCTGCGCTAATGCCATGCTCTCCATGGGCGTGCGGCGAGGGGACCGCGTGGCCATCTACATGCCGATGATTCCCGAGCTGCCCATCGCCATGCTCGCCTGCGCCCGCATCGGCGCGGT
>JBKJJG010000245.1:0-2461 GCA_046598155.1 bacterium
CCCGGCGTCGCACCTCCGGCGCCCTGCGATCGGGCGGTCGTCTTCGCGCCCTCAGGCGCGGTGGTTGCCGCCGCGCTGCGGGCGGTGCGCCCGGGCGGCACGGTGACGATCAATGCCGTGACGCTGGACGGCATCCCTGCGATGCCCGACGCGCACGCCTTCCTGCGCCTGGCGGCGGAGATCCCCGTTGGAGGCGGCCAATGAGGTACTGCTGCGCCTGAAGCGGCGAGAGATGCGTGCCGCCGCGGTGTTGCGCCCCAAGCGCATCAGACGGGGCGGCCCCTCTATGGGCGCCACTTGATCGTGCAGCCTTTGGGCGGCGTGGTCGCCTCTGAGGGGGTGCGGCCCGCCAACAGCGCATCGAGCGCGTCCCGGACGTACTGGCTGACCACCGCTTCGGGACGCTCGAAGTTGTCGTCGGGCGCGCCGTGGTAGCGCAGCACGCGCCCGCGGTCAAACAGGAACACCTCGGGCGTGCGCGTTGCGCCGTAGCTCCGAGCGACCTGCTGCGACTCGTCGAACAGGTAGGGGAACGGGTACGCCTTCTCCTGAGCGTGCGACCGCATCGCCTCGAACGAGTCGTCGGGGTAGGCCACCGGATCGTTGCTGCTGACCATGACGAACTGGACGCCCCGGTCGGCGTACTCGCGCTGAATGGCGATCAACCGGTCTTCCCATGCCTTGACGTAGGGGCAGTGGTTGCACCAGAATACGATACCCAGCATCGCCCGGTCGGCGAATTGATCTGCCGAGACCGTGGAACCGTCGGTCGCTGGGAGAGAGAATGGCACGATCTGGTCACCTATGGTTAGGGGCATGATCATCCTCCTCAGTTTGGCCGGAGGGCTGCCTGAAGCGCCCTCCGGATCATGGTGGCTGTTGGCAGCGGCGAGAGCCGGCCGTCCTCGGTGTGGTAGGTGCGGCAGGTCAGCATCGCCTGTCCCTGGGCGCCTTCGGGCTGCAGGTCCTCGCCGTTGATGCGGATCGTGGGCGATCCGGGGAAACGGTGGCGGTCCGCGTCTTCCTGCGAGGAAATGCGAACCAACTCCACCTGGTCAGGGAATCCCTCTTCGCGCAATACCTGCCGGAGTCGTTCCAGGGCCTCCGGGTGCGAAGGGCAGTCTTCCCAGTAGAAGAACTCGATCCGCATGGCGGTGCCTACCGCGGCGGGCAGTTCAGGCAGTGGTTTGAGATCTGCAGGGCGATCGTGGCGTCCACGCGACCTAACCCCATGAACTCCGACGACGTGTCCGTGATGACCTCGCGCCAGAACGGCCGGCCCGCGATGCTTACAAACGCAAACCGGTTCGACAGCTCGCCCCAATCGTAGAACAGCGAGAGCTGGTGCAGAGGGCCGGCCTCATCCACAAGGGCCGTGAGCATGTACGGACCCGGGCCTCCGCGCGCGATCGAGGCCCGCTGGGTAGGTGACCACAGCCACCTGGCGATCGCCCTCCTGGACGCAGGATCCCTCAGGTTGGCCGTCTGACCGTACCGGGTCATGGTGTCGGTGACGATGTCCTGGCGGACGCCGCCCACGAGAGTTCGTCCGCCGGCGCGCTCCTCAACGATGAACATGTCCTGGGTTGGCAGAAACTCGCCGGGCCTGGGTTCGGCCTCGACCAGATCGGTGACCGTGCGCCGGATCGAACCCGAGAACGGTCGCAGCAGCAACGGGACGTCGAGCCTGGTGATCGTGGCTTTGCGCCGGCGCGTCTCGCCGGTTGCGGAACGCGATTCGAGAAGGGTGCCGGCGGCGTAGACGTCTATTCGCCCCGTGGTCATGTTGAAGACCATGCGGGAGGTGAAGTCCGCGGCCATCGTGTAGGGCTGGGGGTTGGGATCGGCAAGGATTCGCGAGACAAGGGCGTCAATAGAGAGACCTTGCGCGAGAGCCGGAGCAGCCAGCACCAGGAGCGCGAGCGCGACGAGACACGGGCGGTGAGGGCTGCGTCTCATGCCGGAAGCATTATAGCAGACGCCGGCCGTACTGGTTCCAGTGCACCAGGTCCTCCAGCGGCTTGCGGCCCCGTCCGGCGATCACGCGTAACGAAATGCGCTCCAGGCGTCCCCGCCCTCGCGGGTCAGGATAGCCCAGGGCGATCGCCGTGGCCACCACCGGGCCTTCGGGCAGGCCCAGCGCCGCCCGGGTCTCGGCGTCGTGGTGCAGTGTTACCGGACACGAGGCTATTCCCATGCTCCACGCCGCCAGCATCATGGACTGCGCGCAGCGTCCGGCGTCGAATAGTTGCTTGTGGTCCTCGACGAGAACAACCACCGCGGCCGCGGCACGGGCCAGGTGCGCGGCGAAGCGGCCGCACCGGGCCAGGCGCTGCAACACCCCGCGGTCGGTGACGGCCACAAACTGCCAGGGCTGCCGGTTGCGCGCGCTTCCGCTGCGCCGGCCGGCATTCAGGATCCGCCGCAGCAGGCCCGGTTCAATGGCCTGATCGGTGAACGT
>JBKJJG010000046.1:0-3300 GCA_046598155.1 bacterium
CCGGTGACGTTCACCTCGATCAGGACCGGGACCCGCCTGCCGGCTTCACCCGCTGCCCGATCCACCGCCTCCGCGATCCGGAGGCTGTCGAGGGAGTGGATCACCTGGAACTGCCCCACGGCCAGTCTTGCCTTGTTCCGCTGCAGGTGGCCGACCAGGTGCCAAAGCGGCCCGGGGCCGACCGCCTCGATCTTGGGAACTGCCTCCTGGACCCGGTTCTCCCCCAGGTCGCGTAGCCCGGCTGAGACGGCCTCGCGCACCCGAGCCGCGTCGCGCCCTTTCGTCACGCCGATCAATCTCACCGAGGCCGGGGCACGCCCAGCCCGTTCGGCGGCGTGGGCGATCCGTTCCACGACCGCCCTGTACCGTTCCCCCATGCTAGTCACGCCACGGCGGTATTCGGCATGAGGCAGGGAATCCCTCCGGCGGGTTCAGGCACAGGGAAGGGCGATGAGGGCGGCCATCCTGCCGGTACGCCCGGACCGGCGGTGCGAGAAGAACAGGTCGGGGTGGCAGGCGGTGCACAGCCCTGCCGTGGTGATCGCCCCGGGTGGCACGCCGGCGGATTCGATCTGGCGGCGGTTCGCCTCCCATAGATCGAGAAACCAGCGCCCCTCCAGCGACGGCCGCAAGACGGCGCCGCGCCACGGCCAGAGGGCCAGCGCTTCCACGACCTCCCCGCCTACCTCGTAGCAGCACGGACCGATCGCCGGACCGATCGCGGCCACGAGGTCCGCGGGCCGGCTACCGAACGCCTCCTCCATTGTCCGGATCGCTGCCACCGCGGCCCCAGATGCGGTTCCGCGCCAGCCGGTATGGACCGCGGCCACGGCGCGCGTGACCGGATCCACCATCAGAACAGGCACGCAGTCGGCGCAGTGCATGGCCAGGACGGCGGAAGGGTCGCGACTCGTCAACCCGTCGGCGCCCCGAATCTTCTGCCCTCGGTGGGCGGCGTTGACGACGGCGATTTCGCGCCCGTGCACCTGCGAGGCCTCAACCTGATCGGAGGTGTCGCGGGAGAGCGCGGCCAGCGCCCGCGCCCGGTTCTCGCGCACGGCCGCGGGGTCGTCGCCCGCGGCGCGGCCAAGGTTAAGCGTGTCAAACGGAGGGGCGCTCACACCGCCGCCGCGCGTGGTGAAGGCGTGGAGCACGCCGAGGGCCTCCAGGGGCCCGGCCTGCAACAGCACCAGGCCCTCGCGGCGATCCCAGCGCCAACCCGAAGGTAGATCGGGCAGCGTGTTAGACGACCTTCTCGCGCACCACGGCGCTGAAGTAGTCCATCGCGGCCACCACCAGCGTGATCGCCCAGACCGCGGTGGCGGCTTGCTTCCACTGCAGCAGGTTGATGTACTGCATCAGCAGGAAGCCGATTCCCCCGCCGCCGACGAACCCAATCACCGTGGACATGCGCACGTTGATGTCCCACCGGTAGATCGTGAACGCGATGAAGGGCGGCACGATCTGGGGCACGACCGCGTAGCGCACCACCTGCAGCATCGAGGCGCCGGTTGCGGTGATCGCCTCGATCGGCCCCGGGTCTATGGACTCGATCTGCTCCGAGTACAGCTTGCCCAGCGAGGCGATCGAGTGGATTCCCAACGCCATTACTCCAGCGAACGGACCGATGCCGACCCACACCGCGAAGACCGTAGCCAGGATCAGCGGCTCGATGGACCGGGCGATGTTGAAGAAGGTGCGGACGGCGTAGTAAACCAGCGTACCCAACGGGTTGCGCGCCATCAGGTTCTTGGCGCCCAGGAACGACAGCGGCACGGCGAGGAACACGGCCATGGTGGTGCCCATCAGGGCCAGGAACACGGTCTCAACCATCCGGAACATGGTCAGGCGCAGCGCGTTGCTGGGTCCCAGCGTCGTGCCCTCCAGGCCAACCTCAACCATGACGTGGTGCGCCGTGCCTATGACGTTGGGGACCGTCACGGTCGCCTGAAACCGGCCCGAGGCGTCGGTGCTCGCCTTGGCGAGCTGCACCTTTACGCCGGACTGGTCGAACCAGATGATGTTGACCGGGCGCGAGGGCACGAAGCCTTCACCGGTCACGGTTACCGGATCGCCGATCCTCGTGGTGGCGGGGCTCAGGGTAACGCGGCCCGGACTACCCGTCTGTAGGGGAACCGGCGGTGTCGCGCCGTCGAGCCCGATGCCGGTGTCCGCGACCTGCACGCGGGGCCGGCGCTCGATCAGGTCTGGACGGATCAGGTCGGCGAGCAGCGGCGTCATCAGGTAGGCCTTGCGTGCCAGCTCGCCCAGGTTGATCTGCGTCACCTGCCAGCCGTAGACATAGATCACGCCCAGGAAGATCAGCCACAGGATGACGCGCAGGGCCCCGGCGCCTGGCCGCGGGACCTCCGGCGCGCGGGGAATGGGTGTCTCGGTGTTTGGTCCCATGTCGCTCCCTCTACGCGATTTCGACCTCTACCGCCTCTTCCCCGAAGATCTCCTTGAAGCGCTGCTGGTCAATCTCAGACGGCAGGCCCTCGAAGGCTATCTCGCCGGCCTTGAGGGCAATCAGCCGCGTGCCGTAGCGCCGCGCCAGGCTGAGGAAGTGCAGACTGCACATCACCGTGATGCCGTCACGGCGGTTGAGCTCCTCCACGTACCGCAGCACTGAGTGTGAGGTCGCTGGATCCAGGCTGGCCACCGGTTCATCGGCCAGGATCAACTTCGGATCCTGCATCAGCGCCCGGGCTATCCCCACCCGCTGCTGCTGCCCGCCGGAGAGTTGATCGGCCCGCGTGCGGGCCTTCTCCGGAATGCCGACCGTGGTCAGGTGCGCGATCGCCTGCTCGCGCAGGTCACGCGGGAAGTAGTTGTAGAGCGACCACGCCGGCGGCACGTACCCGAGCCGCCCGGACAGCACGTTGGTGATCACCGGAGAACGCTTGACCAGGTTGAACTGTTGGAAGATCATCCCGATCTGGCGGCGCGCACGGCGCAGCTCGTTGGGCGGTAGAGCCGTAACCTCGACGTCGTCAACGAAGATCTTGCCCGAGGTCGGCTCCACGAGCCGGTTGATGCACCGCATCAGCGTGGACTTTCCCGACCCCGAGAGGCCGATAATAATCAGAAACTCGCCCGGAGTCACCGAAAAGCTCACGCCGTTCAGCGCCCGCGTTCCGTCGGGGTAGATCTTGGTGAGGCTCTCGATCCTCACCGCCGCTCCGCGCATCAGACCACCTCACAGAACGGAGGAGAGCGGCGTGCCCTCTCCTCCGTCCGATACCATCCGGTGCTTCGCTCGATCCGCTACCTGGGCCGCACCATCTGCTCGAGATCGAG
>JBKJJG010000288.1:0-3641 GCA_046598155.1 bacterium
CCGCCCTTCCCACACAGCCCAGAGGCGGCCACCATCTCGATGACCTGGTCAGGGGTCAACTCCGTGGCCGCGCGGCGCGCCGCATCGTAGCCGCCGGCGCGGCGGTATTGCTCGATCTCCGCCATGCCCTCGGCCCGAACCCACCGGAGCAACACCGATTCAGGTATGGCCGCTTCCGTCGCCATCTCCTCCGCCCCTGCGCCCTACCGGTACCTGTCGAGCAACGGCTCGACGTCATCCGGCGATACCGCGGCCCACCGATCCTCGTCCACGAGCACCGCCGGAGCTTCGTCGCACGCTCCCAGGCACTCCGCCGTCCGTAGCGAGAAACGGCCGTCCGGCGTGGTCTCGCCCGGACGGATGCCCATGACCTCCTGCATGCGGCTCAACACCCGCTGGCACCCGTTGAGCATACACGACAGGTTGGTGCACACGTGCACCATGTGCCTGCCCACGGGCTCGAGGTAGAACAGGCCGTAGAACGAGGCGACCGAGGTCACCTCCGTCACCGGGAGGTCGAGCGTCTCGGCCACCGACTCCAGAACCTCAGGGCTCAGGTACCCCGCCTCCTGCTGCGCCGCGAACAGCGCCGGGAGCAGGGCAGACTGGCGGTGCTCGTAGAGGCCGGCCAGGCGGCGGATCTCTTCCCGCGCGGCCTCCGTCACCGGTCCACGTCTCCCAGCACGACGTCCAGACTCGCGATCGCGACCACCACGTCCGCAATGAACCCCCTGTACACCATTGCCGGCAGCGCCTGCAGGTTGTTGAACGTTGCCGCCCGCACCCTTACCCTGGAGGGACGGTTGCTGCCATCGCTGACCAGATAGTAGCCCTTCTCTCCCCTGGGGGACTCCACCGCCGCGTACACCTCGCCCACCGGGGGATGCAGCCCTTCGCTGACCAGCTTGAACTGGTGGATGACCGCTTCCATGCTGCGGACGAGCTCGCCGCGGGGCGGCAGCGCGATCTTGCGGTCGTCCACCAGCACAGGACCGTCTGGAAGGCGGTCGAGCGCCTGCAGAATGATCCGGCGACTCTGCCGCATCTCCTCCAGCCGGATGATGTACCGGTCGAAGGCATCGCCGTTCCTGCCCAGCGGCACGTCGAACTCGAACTGCTCGTACCCGCCGTACGGGAACGCCTTGCGCACGTCGTAGTTCACGCCCGAGCCGCGCAGTATCGGTCCGGTGCATCCATAGGCCAGCGCGGTCTGCGGGTTGAGTACCGCCACCCCCTCGAGGCGCTTTCGCCAGATCAGGTTGTCGGTCAGCAGCGAGTCGTACTCGTCCACGCGGCCGGCCAGGCCTTCGGCAATCTGCCTGACGCGCGCTTCGAAACCCTCGGGCAGATCCTGATGGAGCCCGCCTATCCGGTAGTACCCGTGCATCATGCGCTGGCCGGAGACCATCTCCAAGATGTCAAGGATCTCTTCGCGATCTTGGAGGCAGTACATGAAACCGCTGGACACGTTGACGTCAATGGCGCTGGATCCCAGCCACACCAGGTGGCTGGCGATGCGGGACAGCTCCGCCAGGATTATCCGGGCCACCTGCGCCCGAGGGGGCGGCGTGACGTCCAGGAGCTTCTCGACGGCCAGGACGTACGCCATCTCCTCGATGAAGGTGGCCAGGTACTCGATGCGGGCCGGAAAGACGATGTTCTGGAGATAGGTGCGGATCTCCATCTCCTTCTCGAACCCGGTGTGGAGATACCCGATGATCGGCCTTGTGCCGACGATCACCTCGCCCTCGAGTTCGAGGAGCAGCCGCAGCACCCCGTGGGTGGCCGGGTGCTGGGGGCCCATGTTGATCGTCATGGTTTCGGTTCGGGGCTCGGGCATCGGCGCTCGCAGGCCTACCGCCGCGGCGGCGACTTCGGAATGATGGTGCTGGGCACCTTCGGCGTGTGACCGTTGAACTGCACCGGTTCCTCGGTAAGAGGGAAGTCCTTGCGGAGAGGATGGCCTTCCCAGTCGTCGGGCATCAGGATCCGCGTGAGGTCCGGGTGTCCCTCGAACCGGATGCCGAACATATCGTAGACCTCCCGCTCCAGCCAGTTTGCTCCCGCCCACAGACCGGTCACACTGGCGATCACCGGCACCTCGCCCGGCAGGCGCGCCTTGACCCGCAGGCGCACCGGCGGCGAATATCCGGTCAGCAGGTACACCACCTCGAAGCGCGGCTCGGCCGGGAACCGATCAATGGCGGTCAGGTCCGTCAGGACAGGGGTCCAACCCGGAGCATCGCGCAGCGCGCTGATCGCCTCGAAGACCCGCGCCGCGGGGACGATCACGGTCACCTCGCCCCGGAACTCCACCACCTCAAGCTCGACGTCGGGAAACCTCTCCCGGAGCATCGCGATGAGCGCTCCGGCGCCGTTCATCGCCGGCCCCCGGTGGCGCCAATCTTCTCCCGCAGCATAATGAACCCGTGCAGGAGTGCCTCCGGGCGGGGCGGGCAGCCTGCCACGTACACGTCCACCGGCACGATCTTGTCCACGCCCTGCACCAGGGCGTAGTTGTTGAACACGCCGCCGCACGAGGCGCAGTCGCCCATGGCGATGACCCATTTGGGTTCGAGCATCTGGTCGTAGATGTGCCGGAGAACAGGGGCCATCTTCTGGGAGACGCGGCCGGAAACTATCATGAGGTCGGCCTGCCGCGGTGAGGCGCGAAACAGCTCGCTGCCGAACCGCGCCAGGTCAAACCGCGCGGCCGCTGTGTGCATCATCTCGATCGCGCAGCAGGCCAGCCCGAATGACGCGGGCCACACGCTGCCCTGGCGCGCCCAGGCGACCATCCGCTCGACCGTCGTGGCGAGCACGCCCCGCTCAAGTTCGGCGCCGTCGCGTTCGGGGCTCCAGGGACTCATGCGCGCGGTCATTCCCAATCCAGAGCCCCGCGCTTCCACGCGTAGACCAGCCCCGCGCCTAGCACGCCGACGAACACCAGCATCTCGATCAGGCCGAAGACCCCAAGGCGGCGGTACACCACCGCCCACGGGAACAAGAAGACCATCTCAATGTCGAACAGGATGAACAGCATCGCAATCAGGTAGTAACGGATGGGTACGCGCTCGCGGGTGGACCCGATCGTCCAAACGCCCGACTCGTAGGGTTCCATCTTGGGAGGGGTGGGACGGCTGCCGCCGAGGAGGGTATGGATAGCCAGCAGCGCCGCGGTCAGTCCGACTACTATGACAAAGTGCACGAGGACGGGAATGTAGTCTAGCAACGCGTCACCGCCAGGGCTGCAAACCGACGTCCCGCTTGCGCTGCAAACTCGCGTGTATCATGGCAAAGTTCCCGGGGGGTGTCAACGACGGAAACCGTGAGCGCCGGCCCCGGCCCGCCGGACCCTGTCCAGTAGTTGCGGGAGAACTTCCAGGACGCGTTCAATCTCCCCGGCGGTCGTGGAGCGTCCCAGGGAGAAACGCAGCGTGCCCGCTGCCAGCCGGTCGGGCATCCCCAGCGCCGCGATCACGTGCGAGGGTTCGATGCTGCCCGAGGCGCAGGCCGACCCGCTGGAAGCAGCCACCCCCTCCAGATCCAGCGCCAGCAGCAGTGACTCGCTGTCGGCGCCGGCGAACGAGACGCTGAGGATGCCCGGCAGCCGCTCCTGCGGGTGCCCGTTGAAATGCGCA
>JBKJJG010000300.1:0-4177 GCA_046598155.1 bacterium
CACGATCAACGGCTACGGCGAGCGCAGCGGCAACGCCAACCTGTGTTCCGTGGTCCCGGGCCTGCGCCTCAAGATGGGCCTTCGCGCGCTGGCCCCGGAGGCGCTGGCGCGCCTCACCGAGACGAGCCGGCTGGTCGCCGAACTGGCGAACATGGCTCCCAACGACTACCAGCCCTACGTTGGAGCGAACGCGTTTGCGCACAAGGGCGGCGTGCACGCCAGCGCGGTGATGATTGACCCAGTGATGTACGAGCACATTGCGCCTGACCTGGTCGGCAACGGGCGGCGCGTGGTGGTCAGCGACCTCTCCGGCCGCGCCACGCTGCTCCACAAGGCCGGCGAGATTGGTCTTCGCCTCGACCGGTCACGCCCCGAGGTGCAGGCGGCCCTCGATGACATCAAGCGGCTCGAGCACGAAGGGTACCAGTTCGAGGGCGCCGAGGCCTCGTTCGAACTGCTGCTGCGCCGCGCGGTGATGGGCCACGAGCCGGGGTTTGAGATCAAGGCGTTCCACATCGCCGTGGATCACGCCGCCGACGAGTGCACTTCCCGGGCAATCGTCCGCGTCTCGGTACACGGTCAGGAGGCCGGCTCCTCCGCCGAGGGCAACGGGCCGGTCCATGCGTTGGACCGTGCGCTCCGGGCGGCGCTGGAGCGGTTCCACCCAGAACTCGCGCGCGTGCGATTGGTGGACTACAAGGTTCGGGTTCTGGACGCGGATGCGGCCACCGCGGCGCGCGTGCGCGTGCTGATCACCTCTACCGATGGCCACAGGCACTGGGGGACCGTGGGCGTGTCCGAGAACGTCGTGCTGGCCAGCGCCATCGCCCTGGCCAGCAGCCTGGAGTACGCGCTGCTGGTCGCCGCGCCTCGACCGGCCGAGGCCTAATGGCATGGGAGTGCAGGTGCGGGTGCGCATCGTCGTCCTCCCAGGGGACGGCATAGGCCCCGAGGTCACCGCGGAGGCGGTCAAGGTTCTGTGCGCGGTCGCGACCGCGCGCGGGCATGTTCTTTCATTTGAGGAAGCCCCTTTCGGCGCGGCCGCGCTGAGCGCGGGCCTGCCGCCCCTACCGGATGCGACGCTTGAGGCGTGTCGCCGCGCGGACGCGGTCCTGCTGGGCGCGGTGGGCGGCCCGGAGTGGGACGGTCTGCCGCCCGACCGGCGGCCTGAAGCCGGGTTGCTCGCCCTGCGCCGGGAGCTGCGGCTGTACGCCAACCTGCGCCCGGTCCGCGCATTTGGAGGGGTCGCCGCCGCGTCGCCGCTCCGGCCCGAGACGCTGGAGGGAACCGACTTCCTGATCGTCCGAGAGTTGACCGGCGGGCTCTACTTCGGCGAGCCCCGCGGCCGGACCACCACGGAAGGACGGCGGGTGGCAGTGGACACGCTCGTCTACTCCGAGGAGGAGATCCGCCGCGTCGCCCGGGTGGCGTTCGAGGCAGCCAGGTTGCGTCGCGGCCGCGTCACCTCGGTGGACAAGGCCAACGTGCTGCACTCCTCGCAGCTCTGGCGCGAGGTGGTGAGTGAGGTCGGTAGGGACTACCCCGAGGTGACGCTCGACCACATGCTCGTGGACAGCGTTGCCATGCAGATGGTGCGGAGGCCATCGGCGTTCGACGTGCTGGTAATGGAGAACATGTTCGGTGACATCCTGAGCGATCTGGGCGCAGGACTGGTCGGGTCCCTTGGCCTCCTGCCCTCGGCCAGTTTGGGCGCGAGCGGACCATCGCTCTACGAACCGGTGCACGGCACCGCGCCGGACATCGCGGGGCGCGGGCTTGCCAACCCAACCGGCGCCATCCTGAGCGCGGCGCTGTTGCTTCGACACGCGCTTCGCCTGCACGAGGAGGCTGCCCTGGTCGAGGCGGCCGTAGAGCGCGCGCTGGCAGGCGGGGACAGGACGGCCGACCTAGCCGGAGGCGGCCCGGCGCTTTCCACGGCCGGTTTTGGCGATCGTGTGATTGCGCTGTTGGGCTGACGGTGCCCCTCCGCGCCTAGCACCGGCAGGTTGCGGGAACACCCCTCACGAACGATTCGACATCCTGCACCCTTCGGGAGGTTGCCGTGCGGAACCGGCTGGGCTTGGTTTGGCTGTGTCTTGCCCTCAGCGGCGTGCTCGTCGGCTGCCAGGCGCAGCGACCCTCTGGGTCCGACAGGCCGCAGGCGCCACAGGTCGTGGCGTCACAGATCGCGGCGGGGCTGCCTGAGGGCACACGGGTTGAAGAGGTCGTGCTCGCCGACCTGACCGGCGACGGGCGCGACGATGTGATGGCCGCCGTTACCTTTCCGGCCAAGGACTTAGGGCAGCCGGCGGCCGTGGTGTTTACCCAGGGCAGGGGCGGGCGCTACGCGCAGGTACTGCGGCGCAACATTAGTGGCGGATCCTGGCTGCCCATCCAGATCGGACGCCCGGCCGAAGGGGCGCCGCTGGCCGCGGTGTTTGCCACCCAGGCCGGTTCAGGGGCGTTCCTCGACTACATCGTGGTGCAGCAGCACGCAGGGAGACTTGGTGTTACCCTGGCGCAGGACGGCCTGTTCCAGGGTGGGGTCAGGTTCGTGCCCGAAGGGCTGCTGGAGTCGCGCGGCAATACCGACCGGGTGTACCGGTGGGGCGCGGCCGGTTGGGAGGCCGAAGATCTCGTCAGCCAGTACCTGCCGCCCATGCCTCCCGGTGCCGTGGTCATCTCGTACACGGTGGATCCCGTGCGAGGGCCGAGGGTCGAGGGTCCACGCGCGATCCGGGCCCGCGTCGGGCAGCACCTCTTCCTCAGGCGCCTGGATCGAGGGGAATCCTCACGGATCCAGTTCTCGGGCGGCACAGGTTCCATCTCGATACAGCCGGACGGACTGATTGCGCTCCGGCAGGCCGACCAGATCGAAATCCACATCGAAGGCCCGGCCTACACCGGCCGGACGCTGACGCTGTCGGTGCGGGTTGATCCGTAAGCATCGCACGCTGAGGTCCGCGGGTCAGCACAGTGCGTTGACAGGTGCTAGGGGCAGGCATAGAATGGCTCTTGGCGGGAGTGCAATTCCCTCGCGGGGGCGTGGTGTAGCCTGGTTTAACACACCTGCCTGTCACGCAGGAGACCGCGGGTTCAAATCCCGTCGCTCCCGCCACCTCGCTTCCCCCCTCTTCTCCCCCGGGTTCACTTGAACGCGTCTGCTCAAGGCGTACCGCGCGTCATTGTTGCCGGGGCCTCGGGTCCCATAGGCCAGGCGCTGCTCCGCGCGTTGTACGAGCAGGGTGCCGAGGTCCGTCGGTTGGTGCGGCGCAAACCCGGAGGGCCCCACGAGGTGGCGTGGGATCCCGAGGTCGGCGCGTTGGATCCGGAGGTCTTTGACGGCACGGACGCCGTTGTGAATCTCGCCGGCCGGAGCATTGTCGCCCTCAGATGGACCCCATCGGTGCAGAGAGAGATCCTGGACAGCCGCGTTCGATCAACGCGCCTGCTGGTGGACGCGGTCCGCAGCGCCTCCGCTGTACCACGCGTGCTGGTCTCGGCCTCTGCGATCGGGTACTACGGGGACCGGGGCGACGAGGTGCTGGACGAGTCGTCCCCGCCAGGCCGTGGTTTCCTGGCTGGGGTCGCGCAGGCCTGGGAGGCCGAGGCACGTCGCGCGGAACGGATGGGGATGCGCGTGGTGTGCGCCAGATTCGGCATCGTGCTGGCTCGAGACGGCGGCATGTTGAGAACGGTGCTGCCGTTCTTCCGCGCCGGGCTGGGCGGCCCGCTGGGGAGCGGGCAGCAGTGGTGGAGCTGGATACACGTTGATGATGTCGCGGCCGTCCTGGTCGCGGCGGTGCGCGACCCGTCGCTGGAGGGGCCGGTGAACGTCGTCTCACCCGCGCCTGCCACGAATCGGGAGTTCACCCGCGCGCTGGCGTCTGCGCTGGGGCGCCCGGCCATCCTGCGCGTGCCGGCGTTTGCGCTGCGCCTGGCAGGTGGCGTCATGGCCGATGAGATGATGCTTGCTAGCCAGAGGGTCGTTCCCAGGAAGTTGCAGGCCAGGGGGTTCCAGTTTCGCTGGCCAGAACTGGAACCTGCGCTGCGCGATCTTGTCGCCAGCACACGATAGCAGGACAGAGGGGGGGAAGAACGCCATGCTTGAGGTCGGGGACAGGGCGCCCGAGTTCACCGCCCCCACGGATGCCGGTACAACGGTGTCACTTGTCGA
>JBKJJG010000176.1:0-1961 GCA_046598155.1 bacterium
CGCTGTTCATGATTTCGCTGGCAGGACTTCCACCGACAGGCGGCTTCGTGGCCAAGCTGGGCATCTTCGCCGCCGCGATCGAGTCCGGCAGTATAGGTGGCCTCGTGCTGGCGCTGATCGGGGTGCTAACCAGCGTCGTCTCGGTGTATTATTACATGCGCGTGGCCTACGTGATGTACGCCGGGGAGCCCGCATCTGCCGGCACCGGCGCAGGCACGCGTAGCGAGGGCACGGGGAGCGCGGGCACGGCCGTCCCTCCCAGCGAGGTGCGCCTGCACGCGAGTCCCTTGTTGAACGTTGCTCTGCTCATCGCAGCCGTCGCCGTTGTTTGGGTGGGCATCCTGCCGGCGGCGGTCACCTCGTTTGCGCAGCAGGTGGGCGCGCTGCTCTCCAGGCTCTAGACGGCAGGTGTAGAGTTGCCCCGGTATTGTGGACATCCCATGGCAATTGGGAGTAACCGCCACATGCCCTGCATTGACGCCTGGATAGCTGGCTATTAAAATAGCCTTAAAGATTCCCCGAGGAGGCTCCCATGAAAGTCGCCAACACGGTTGAGCTGAAGAACAAGACCAACGCGCTGCTGCGCCAGGTGATGGAGGGGGAGGCGGTGATCGTGACCGTTCGCGGGAAGCCCGCGGCCTCGATCACCGCGCTGACCGAGGATGACCTGGAGGACTTTGTCCTGGAACACAGCCCGAAGATCCGAAGGATGATCGCCGAGGCCGAGGCCGACAGGAAGGGTGGTCGGGTCGTTGCTCTCGAGACCCACCTGGGAAGGCAGCGTGGCCGGTGAGCCGGCTTACGGTCCAGCTCACCCGCGCCGCGACGAGGGACTTGGATGATCTACCTGGCCCTGCCCGCGGCCAGGTCAGCCAAGACCTGCAGGTGTTGGAAGAAGCACCCCTCGGACGACCACCTCAAATCAAGCGGCTGAAAGGCTTTCCCTTCCCGCTCTACCGCCTGCGGTCAGGTGACTACAGAGTGCTCTATCGAGTTGATGGGACTCTCGTGACGGTCATGAGGGTAATCAACCGGAAGGACCTGGAACGAGCCTTGCGAAGGCTAGGATTGCCCCGGCCGTAGCGGCGCGCCGGTCCGCTTCTCCCTGGCGCCGCCCCGGAACAAAGCCCACACGCCCCAGGTAATCAACAGCACTGCCGGGATCTGTCCCAGGGTCAGCCAGCCCACCGCTCGCACGTCGCTGCGCAGCGCATCCAGGAACAGCCGGCCGACCGATGTAGCCACCACGATCGTCCAGAACACCTGTCCCTCGAACCGCCGGTTCAAGGCGATCTTGCGGGCGGCAAGCAGGATGACCGCGGCGAAGATCATCTCGTATATCTGCAGGGGATGCCGCGGCAGGTCTGGCGCGGTGGGGAACCGCACGCCCCAGGGAAGGGTCGTGGGATCGCCGTATAGCTCACCGTTGGCGAAGTTGCCGAACCGCACGAGGATGTTGCCGATCGGGATCGCCCAGCCAAAGGTGTCGGCCAGGGACCACACCGAGATGCCGTGGCGTCGCGCTGCCCAGGCGAGGTAGAGCAGGCCCGCGGCGATCGCGCCGTGCGAGGTCAGCCCTCCGTGGTCCAGGCGGATGATCTCCACGAGGTTGCCGAACCCCGCCGGATGGGAGAGCACGTACCCCAGGCGTGCGCCGGCCAGGGCCACGATGACGAGGGTCACGATCGTCTTGTCCAGGACCGGGGTGGAGACGCCGAACCGCGGTCCAACGCGGTAGGCGAGGACGATGCTGACGGCTATCGTGGCGGCCAGCAGAACACCGTACCACCGGATCGCCAGGGGGCCTATCTGAATGAGCACCGGGTCCATGGACGGAGCCAGTGTAGCACCGAGGCCAGGAGGGCTCAAGACGCGGCGGCCCGAAGAGGAACCTGCACCGTGAGGAGGGATGGGATGCCAGAGGTGCTGCCGCTGGGCGATCCCAGGCTCAGGGCCGTATC
>JBKJJG010000238.1:0-2231 GCA_046598155.1 bacterium
GCGCCTCTCCGAGTACCCATCCGCTGCCTGAGAGCACCTCACCGGCCCGTGGGTCGGACGGCAGGACCCCACGATCGGCCACCAGCGAGAGGGTGGCCCCGGCCGTGGCGATGCGCATCCACCAGAACCGGGCGCCGGTGGCCACGTTGGTCAGCTCGTGTGACTCGGCGACGTACCCTGTGACCAGAGCCGTCGCGTCGGCATCGCCGGAGGGCTCGTCCGCCCCGTGGTGGATGCTCGATGCGAACGATTGGACTGGAGGGCGGTAGGAGAGGTCCTTGACCACCTCATAGGCGCGCGCGTCCGCGTATAGCGTGGCCTCGTGCAGTATCACTGCCAGGCGCACCGTGATCACGGGTCCCGGGCGCAGTTGCTGCTTGACGGCAAGGTAGTTCACCAGGTCAACCCGCAGCGGGAAGACCCCGGAGTACGGCTCGTCTTCTTCGGTGGGATTGAGCCACCCATCAATCCATCCTTCGAAGCCGTCGTGGTCAGAAGGACCGGCGCCGGTCAGCGCGATGCGACAACTGTCGTCGGTGGCGAAGAACGGCGTGGCGCTCAGCGCTTCGCCCGCCTCGTTGGCCTGCACCCAGATCTCGGGTCCCCCACCGGGAGCCCATCGCACCAGCGCATGCCCGCCTTCGCTTGCGATGCGGCTGCCGGCCTGCGCGGCTCGCTGCGCAAGAGCCCAGTACTCGCGCACCTCGCGCACTGGGAAGCCGATGGCGGTGAAGTGGCTGGACATGGTCGCCACGGGATTCCTTCCCGGGGCGTCGCTCGATTCCTCCAGGAAGGTGATCCGCGGCCGCGGAAGAACGGTGTACCTGGACCGCCATCTGTTGGAAGGAGGCGATCGGTGATGCGCAACCGCTACCTGGTGATCATGGCCCTGGGGGTTGTCCTTGCCGCGGGGATCGCCGCGCTGCTGGTGACGATCGTCGTTCGACAGCAGGAAGCCCGCCTCACGTACTTCAAAGTTGTGGACGTGGCGGAGAACGAGCCGGATCCCGCGGTCTGGGGCCGCAACTTCCCTGACCAGTACGAGGCGTACCTCAAGACGGTGCGGACCTCCGAGCTTGTCAAGTACAGCGCCTACGGGCGTTACGGTGGCTCAGAGGCGTTCTCAAAGCTCGACAAGTACCCTGATCTTGTCAGGATCTTCGCCGGAAACGCATTCAGCGTTGAGTACCGCGAGGAGCAGGGGCACCTCCAGGCGATGAAGGCCGTGCTGGAGACGAAGCGGCTCGGCGATGCGAAGCCGGGCACCTGCATGACCTGCAAGTCAAGCGACGTGCCCCGCTTGATGAAGTCGCTCGGCGCGGCCCAGTTCTACGCCACCCCGATGAAGGAGCTGGTTGAAAAGAACAACATCAAGCACGCAATCTCCTGCGCCGACTGCCACGACGCCAGGACGATGGCCCTTCGCGTGACCCGGCCGGCGTTCATCGAGGCGATGAAGGCCCGGGGGATTGACGTGGGCACGGCTTCCAGGCAGGAGATGCGGACCTACGTGTGCGCACAGTGCCACGTGGAGTACTACTTCCGGGGCAAGACCGAGAAGTACCTGGTGTTCCCCTGGGCCAAGGGCTTGAAGATCGAGAACATTGAGGCCTACTACGACGAGATCAAGTTCTCCGACTGGCAGCACGAGATCACCAGGGCGCCGATGGTCAAGATCCAGCACCCCGAGTTCGAGCTGTGGTCCAGCGGGAACCACGCCCGCTCCGGCGTGACCTGCGCGGACTGCCACATGCCCTACAGGAGGGTGGGGGCGGTCAAGATCACCGACCACTGGATCCGCTCGCCCCTGCTCAACGTGCAGAACGTCTGCACGACCTGCCACCGCCAGTCCGAAGCCGAGATGCGCGCGCGCGTTCTGGAGGCCCAGGACCGGACCTACCAGTTGTTGACGCAGGGGGAGCACGCGATCATTGACGCCATCGCCGCGATCGAGAAGGCGATGGCCGAGGGCGTCACCGACCAGGCGCTGGCCGAAGCCCGCGCACTGCACCGCAAGGCGCAGATCCGCTGGGACTTCATCAGCGCAGAGAACAGCATGGGCTTCCACAGCCCGCAGGAGGCCGTCCGGGTCCTGGGCGACGCGATTGACCGTGCCAGGCAGGCCGAGATCGCCGCGCTCAAAGCACCCCGACCGAAACGGTAGGGGGAACCCGTGCGCCCCTGGACGGTAACCGGCTTGGCGCTGGCCTTCCTGACCGGCATCGTGCTCG
>JBKJJG010000293.1:0-2746 GCA_046598155.1 bacterium
GCGGCGATCATCAGGTTGATCGTGAGGCCGGCAGGGCTGCGCTCCAGACCTCCGATCGGACCCAGCCAGTCCCACGCCATCTTGGTGGCCTCCCTGGCGAAGAACCCCGCGGCCACGCCTCCGAGGAGGCACAGCCACAGCAGCGGCCGGCGGATGCTCCTCCCGGCCAGCGGGAGGAGTCCGAGTAGCGCAAAGACCGCGGCGATAACGATGGACGCGTACTGCTGCATCAGGCCAACCTCACAGGGAGCATGCCGGGGAAACGCACCGGGGTGCGACCTCGGCCCATTGTAGGACAGGGCGTGCCGCGGGTCAATTTAGCGGAACCGGTGGAACTCTCGCCGGCAAGGGCGGTGCGGCGCGCGACCAGAGCTCGCGGACGAGTTCGAGCAGGTCCTGGCGGCGGCGCTGAGTAGGCGCCAGGTCGCCGACCAGGTGGCCCCCCGCATACCTGTTGCGCACCGCGGAGGTGTAGAAGGGCGCCCAGAAGGACTCCTCGCAACCCTCGTGCAGGACCACGACACGCCAGCCCACGCGGGCTTCCAAGCGGCAGCGACCCAGCGTGTGCACGACCCACGCGTCGCTGGTATCGAACTCACGGTGCAGGATCTCCCGCAGCCGGGACACCAGCAGCGGCCGGGCGGGCCAGCGCCCGGCCGGCCGCGAGGTGAACTCCGGCATGCCAGGCGAACTACCCATGCTCGAGACGGGCGTTCAGGTCATCCAGAAACGCCGCAATGTACGCGGCGCCTATCTCCACAGGGGGCACCCCCCGCCGGAGCGCCACCTCGGGGACCGGGAGTGCGGCGGCGACCTCGTGAGCAATCGGCCGCAGCGCCTTCAGGTACATCTGCAGGGCTTTCTTGGCAGAACGGGTGTGGGGTACGGGCATTACGAATCCGTGCCTGCGCTCACCTGGCTCGAGCCTTCGAACGCCTCTCATGCTCGCCACCTCCTAGCGGCCTCGAAGAGCTGCCTAGCGATGCGGCGTGGCAAACTCGGCAACCGTGGGGGTGACCAACCGCAGGTAGTCCTGAACGCTCAGCGCTATCGTCTCACGGTGCGAGCAGGCGTTGAAAACGATCCGGGGCTGCGTGCTGAGGCTCTGGTCCATGTAGACCGGGACCTCGTAGAGATGGCCGAACGGCGGCATCGCGCCCGTCTCGCAGTCCGGGAACAGCGACGCGAACTCTTCCTCGCGGGCCAGGCGGGCCACCTTGGCCCCCAGCGCGTTCCTCAACTTGACCAGATCCACGCGGGATGCGGCCGGCAGGATCAACATCACCTGCTTGCCGTCCACGTCGGCGATGACAACCTTCGCAAACTGACGCCCGGGCACGTGCTCTGCAGCGGCGACTTCCTGTGCGGTGTACGCTTCGGGGTGGGGTGCCAGTTCGTACCGGACACCGTGCTCGCGGAGGTAGGTCTCGAGTCGCTCTCGCCCTCGCATACCCTCTGCCTCCCTTCTGCGTGCGGGTTCGTTACGGGGCCACCAAGCTCGACCTGCTCCCCTCGGTGACGTTCCACGCCCCGAGGCAAGGCCCCTTCCGTGGACCCCCGATAAGGAACCGCGCCCCCTGACGTCGAATTGACGGCGGACAGAAACCGATGGTGCCTCGATCTGGATTCCTCAACATGGCTGCGGTGGCCGTCCTCGTTGCCACGATGGGCGGCGCGGCTCCGGCCGCCACCGCTCTGCCCTCCTCCTGCGAGGCCGACGTGTTGGTCATTGCCGGCACGCCCGGCGGGATAGCCGCGGCGCTGGGCGCGGCCCGGATGGGCGCCAGGGTGGTGCTGGTTGAGGGGAGCGCCGAGCTGGGCGGCGTCGTAGGATCCGCATGGCTCACCACCTTCGACATGAGTCTGGGGCCGAACGGCGACCATCTCATCGGCGGGATCTTCCTCGAGGCCTACAAGCAGTTGGGGATCTCCTTTGATCCCGACGAGGCCGCGCGGGTGTTCGGCCGCATGGTGGTGCACGAGCCGGGCGTCCGGACGGTGACCCACGCGGTCCCGGTCGAGGTGGTCCAGGAGGGATCGCGCATCACGAGCATCAGGTTCCTGGATCGCCGCTGGCGCCGGACGTTCGTCGTGTGTGCCACCCAGATCATTGACGCCACCGACGACGGAGATGTGGCCGCGGCCGCGGGCGTGCCATACACGGTGGGGCGGCCCGGCGAGCGGGGACATGGGCGGTGGGTGCAGGCATCCACGCTGATACCTCGCCTGGGCGGGGTGGACTGGTGGGAGATGGCCGCGGACATCAGGCGGCGAAGGAACGAGGGTGCCGATCCGGTCGCGTGGGGCGTCAACGGGGACGCGGCCTGGGGCTATCCTGATCAGATGGCCGCCTACCGGCCGTCACACCCGCGCGTCGTTGCCTATCCCTTGAATCTCGCGCGGCAGAACGACGGGTCGGTGCTGATCAACGCCCTCAACGTCACGGAGGTGGATGGGCTGGATCCCGCGTCCGTGGACTGGGGCATGCGCACGGCCGTCGCGGAGCTCCCCGGGCTGCTCGATCACCTGCGCCGGGTGGTCCCCGGCTTCGAGCGGGCCCGGCTGCTGGGGCACGCTCCGGCGCTCTACATCAGGGAAACACGGCACATCGTCGGGCTCTACACCCTCACGGAAGCGGACATCCTGGCGGGACGGGTGTTTGATGACCGCGTGGCGGTGGCATCCTACCCGATTGACATCCACCCCTACCTGGTGGGCTGGACCAACCCGTACCCCCCGCGGGCGA
>JBKJJG010000150.1:0-6022 GCA_046598155.1 bacterium
CTCGACCGGCTGGCCGTACATGTGCACGGCGATGACCGCCTTGGTGCGCGGGGTCAGGGCTTCCTCGACGGTACCCGCGGTGACGTTGTACGTGGCCGGGTCAACGTCCGCGAACACCGGAACCGCGCCGGTGTACGACACCGCGAACGCCGTCGCAGCGTAGGTGTTGCAGGGAACGATCACCTCGTCGCCCGGCCCGATGCCAGCGGCGCGGAGGGCCAGGTGCAGCGCCTCGGTGCCGCTGCCGATCCCAAGACCAAACCGGCTCCCGCAGTAGGCAGCCCACTCTCGCTCGAAGGCCTCGACCACCGGCCCGAGCACGTAGCGCCCGGTGGGAAGAACCTTGTCCAGGGCCGCGCGGATCTCGGCGGCGATCTCCCTGTACTGGCGGGTTAGGTCCTCGGCAGGGATCGGAGGGAGTGTAGGCGCCGTGGTGCTCATGCGGTCCCGGCTAGGCGCTCGAAGATGGGAACCAGCGCCGTGTATGCGTCGCAGAATACCGGGTAGAGCTCCGCGTAGCGCCTGCGGGCAGCCGGATCCGGCGACTGCACCTCGACGATCTCGACCAGTTGCTCGGCAACGCTGAAGTCCTTGATCAGCCCAACCCCGATCCCTCCTGCCACCGCTGCTCCCAGCGAGGTGGCCTCTTCCAGGTATCTCGGGCGCAGCACGGGCAGGCCGTAGACGTCGGCGATGATCTGCCGCCACAGTCTCCCCCGTGCGCCTCCGCCTATCAGACGCATCTGCTCGATCCCGGCGCCCTGCCGCTGGAAGGCATCCAGGATGATGCGCAGGTTGAAGGCCACACCTTCCAGGACCGCGCGGGTCATGTGCGCCCGCGTGTGGGTCATGGTCAGGCCGATGAAGGCACCCCTGGCGCGGGGGTTCCAGTGGGGGGCGCGCTCGCCCATCAGGTAGGGAAGATAGATCAAGTTCCCCGCACCCGGAGGGATCGCCTCTGCCTCGCGGTCGAGGATTTCGTACGAATCAACGCCGCGCTCTCGTGCCTCCTGGACCTGGGGCCCGCCGAGCTGGTTCCTGAACCACTGGTAGGAGCCGCCCGCGGTCTGCATGGTGCCGGTGGGCATGACCATCTTGGGATCCAGGTGGTGGAAGTTGAATGTCCGTCGTTCGGGATCCTGGATCGGAGCAGAAGTTGCCAGCGCTATCCACGAGGACGAGCCGACATAGTTGTAGGCCGTGCCCTGGCGCACCACGCCCGCGCCCACCGCGGCGCACGGGCCGTCCCCGCCGCCGGCGACAACAGGCGTGCCCGGGGCCAGCCCGGCCTCCGCTGCGGCCTCTGGCCGCACCTCTCCTACCACGTCAATCGAGGAGTGGAGGTCCGGCAGGATTCCCGCGTCCAGACCCACGGCGTCGAGGATCTGGGACGCCCACGTCCTGGCCTGCAGGTCGAAGGCGTTCATGCCCGAGGCGTCTGAGTAGTCCGTCACGAACTCGCCGGTAAGGCGGTAGATCAGGTAGTCCTTGGCGTGGAGGAACTTGTGGGCCTTCCGGAATACCTCGGGCTCGTGGGTCCGTATCCAGAGAATCTTTTCCAAGGAGTACGCGGGGCTGATGCGGTGACCGGTCAGGCGGTAGACCGTCTCCTCGCCGACCCGCTCGCGGAGCAACCGGGCCTCCCCCTCCGCGCGCTGGTCCGCCCAGATGATCGAGGGCCGCAGCGGCCGCCCCTTGGCGTCCACGGGCAGGCAGCCCATCATCTGGCCGCTGAAGCTGACCACACCGATCTCCTGTGCGGTGACGCCCGCCTGCGCCAGCAACTGGCGGGACGACTGGCAGAACGCCTTCCACCAGTCCGAGGGATCCTGCTCCGCCCAGTTGACCGCGGGGTAGCGCGTCTCGTATCCGGCGAACGCGCTCGCCAGCAGCACCCCATCGTCCCGAAACAGCGTGGCCTTGTTGCCCGTGGTCCCCAGGTCGTGGGCAAGAATGAGCCGCCTCATCGTCCGGACCCTCCCAGGACGTTCGTAACCAGGTACCGCTGCAGCCCGATCGTGATTAGAACAACCGGAAGAATCGTGATCAGCGACATCGCCGAGAGCGACCACCACTCGATGGCGCGCTGCGTGTGCTGGGACGCGATGAGGATCGGCATCGTGCGCGCGTTGTTGAACGTCAAGATCAGGGCGAGCAGGAACTCGTTCCAGGCGAACACCAGACAGAACAGGAAGGTGGCCACCATCCCGGGCGCCGAGACCGGGAGGACGATGCGCCAGAGGATCTGGATGCGGGAGGCCCCGTCGGTGAGGGCGGCTTCCTCCAGCGAGGGCGGGATCTGCTTGAAGAAGTTGTGCATCAGCCAAACCGCCAGCGGCAGGTTGAAGGCGGTGTAGACCAGCACCATGCCCACCCGCGTGTCAATCAGGCCCACCACCCGCAGCATCAGGAACAGCGCCAGGCCGGTCACGATGGGTGGCATCATCCGCTGCGAAACGATCCAAAACAGCACGTCCTGGTTGCCAAGCGGACCGGCCCGCACCTGGAAGCGCGTCAGGCCGTACGCCGCCATGGCGCCCACCACCACGACGAGGAAGGTGCTACCCAGCCCGATGATGGCGCTGTTGGCCAGCGGCCGTCCCACCGTCTCCTTCTCTATCCCGAACAGGATCGCGCGCCACGCGGAGAGCGTGGGCTGGAAGTCCACCCAGGGCAGGAAGGTGGCCCCCTGGCTCACGGCAAGGGGCTCCTTGAACGAGGCGATCACCGTCCAGTACAAGGGGAATAGCGCGAACAGGCCCCAGGCACAGAGGGCGGCGTAAATGAGGCCCAACCTGACCCCGCGCGCCCTCACGACCACAGCTCCGCCGCCTGGTAGCGCCGCGTCACACGCACCAGGGCGAGGGCTGACACCAAAACCAGGAGGAACAGGGCCAGGGCGATGGTGGCGCCGTAGGCCAGGTCGAAGGAAAGGAAGCCCACATAGTAGGCGTGGAGCGTCAGGCTCTCCGTGCTCACGCCAGGGCCGCCCCCGGTGATGATGAAGATCTCGTCCACGATCTTGAACGCCTCCAGGGTGCGCAGCAGCGTCACCGCCACCGCAGTCGGCACCAGCATGGGAAAGATGATGTGGCGGAAAAGCTGCCAGCCCGAGGTCCCGTCAAGCTCAGCGGCCTCGATCACCTCCCCGGGCAAGGCCTGCAGCCCGGCCAGGAGCACGATGAACATGAACGGGGTCCAGTGCCAGACATCGGTGAGGATGATCGAGAAGATGGCCAAGTGCCGGTCACTGGTCCAGGCCACCGAAGGGAGCCCGGCCATGTCGAGAAGGGCGTTGAGCGGCCCGATGGTCTCGTGGTACATCATCCGCCAGGTGTAGCCGATGGCAATGGGAGCCAGCGTCATGGGCAGGATGAACACCGTCCGGAAGATGCCACCTCCGCGCAGGGGCCGGTTCATCAGCAGCGCGAGAGCGAGCCCGAGCAGGAGCTCCAGGGTAACCGCCGCCGCCACGATGAGCACGGTGTTCGACAGCGAGTTCCAGAAGCGGTCATCGGTTGCCAGCCGGATCCAGTTGGTCAGGCCTCCGAAACTCAGCCGCAGCCCCCCCACCAGGGAGACGCGGCTCAGGGTCAGGGCCAGCGTGAACAGGAATGGAAAGACGGTGAACAGCAGTAGAATCCCGACAGCCGGAAACAGAAAGGGAGCAGCGGACTGCCGCCCCGGGAGGGGTTGTGCGATCGGTCGTCTCTCTCTCACTTGTCCCCTTGGAATGGGACGCCCCGCGGGTGGGCCCGCGGGGCGTCCCGTCAGTCTACTTGGCCGGAAGACCCAGCCACGCGCGGTAAAGGGCAATCATCCTGTCGCGGCCCAGGTCGTTGGTGATCTTTTCCCACTCGGCCGCGGCGCGGTCCAGGGCGGCCTTGGGCGTGATCTCGCCGGCAGCGGCGCGGGCGAGCTGCGTCTCCATCGCATCGAGGTAGCGCGCCTGTCCGGGTAGCTTCAGGTCGAGCTGGGCGTTGGGGTGGGCCAGCGAGGCCTTGATGGCCCCCAGGTACGAACCCAGGTCGGGCTCGACGAACCCGAACTTCTTCCAGCCCGAAGTGTCGGCGAAGTGAGACGCGCGGAACGGGTTGAGTCCGGTTTCCGCGGTGGTCACGGCGATGTAGCTGTTCTTGGGCTCCGCGATGGTCCGGCAGAAGTCGTACGCCGCGGAGGGGTTCTTGGTGGTAACCATCACGCCGCAGACCCAGCCGCCGAAGGCCAGGTAGGGCGCCACGTTGGGTTTGTCGAGGGTGGCCCACTTGCCGGTCTTGTAGTCGTACACCTGCGGGGAGCCAGGCAGCACGATGGTGCCGATCTTCCCCCTCACGATGGATTTGGGATCGGTGCCCCCGACGATCCCAGTGTCACCCCAGTCCAACGCCAGGGCGGCCACGCCGGCTGCAAACTGGCTGCGCACATCGCCGGAGTCGAAGTTGATCATCCCGGGCGGGCCCAGCTTGACCAGGGCCACCCAGTCCTCCAGGGCCTTGACGAAGCCGGGGTTGTTGATCTGCGGCTTCATGGTCTGCGGGTCGAAGAACATGTTGCCCTTCTGACCCGGCACGCTTACGTAGGCGGCCGCGTGGGACATGAAGAACCAGAACGCCTGCCCGCCGCGCCTGAAGGCTTCGAGGACGCCGAAGCGCTTCTTGCCGTCCCCTGCCCAGTCCCAACCGTTGAAGAACTCCGCGATGTCTCGGTACTCCTTCCAGGTCGCAGGAGGCCGCAGGTCATATCCGTACTTGGTCTTGAACCGGGCCTTGTGCTTTGGGTTCTCGAGGGCGTCACGCCGGTAGAAGACCGTGTGCACGTCGCCGTCAATGGGAAGGGCGTAGAGCATGCCGCCCCAGTTGACCGTTTGTTGGTATGTGGGTAGGATGTCGCCCCAGTTGAGACCCGCGTCGGCCTTGATGCGGTCGGTCAGGTCGAGAAGGTACTTGTTGCCGGCGAAGTCGCCCATCCAGGCCGAGGCGAACAGGGCGATGTCATACGCCGCCGTCCCCAGGGCAAAGGAGGACATCAGCTTGGAGTACAACTCCCCGAAGGGAGCCGTGACGAGGTTGATCTTCCCGCCGGTGCGCTCCTGCCATGCGGGCGCGAACATCTGCACCGGTTTGGCGATGTAGGGTGGGTTCTGGGTAAAGACGGTTAGCGTGGCGCCTGAGAACGGCTTCCCCTGACCGGCCGCTCCCACGGGGAGAAGGGTAACACATAGAGCGAGGCCGACCAGCATGCCGATCAGCCTGAACCTCCTAGCCATGCGCTTTCACCTCCCGACCAGATAGACTCTCCCGTCACCGCTCCTTTCCGTGCCGCCTATCACCTCCCTGCCCGCCTGGCCGTAGACGCCAGGATTGACCACGCCCTCGGGCCGTGCGCCCCGCAGAACGCCAACGACGTTCTCTGCTGCCACGACGCCCATCCGGCGGATTGCCTCCTGCGTCTGTGAGCCCGCATGCGGCGTGAGGATCACCGAGTCCAGGCACAGCAGGTCGTTGGCCCCGGAGGGCTCCACCGCTCGGACGTCCAGCGCGGCGCCGGCCAGGTCACCCCTGCGCAGCGCCTCTGAGAGAGCCACCTCGTCCACAAGCTCCCCGCGCGCGGTGTTGATCAGGTAGGCGGACGGCCGCATCAGAGCGAGCTCGCGGGCACCGATCATCCGCACGGTTTCCGGCGCGAGCGGGGCGTGGAGCGAGACGAAATCTGATTCCCGCAGTAGATCGGGAAGCGCCAGATGGGTGGCCCCCAGCGCTGCCTCTTCTTCGGGGGAAGGCCGCGCGGGATCGGCGTAGACCACCCGCATCCCCAGCGCCCGCGCCCGGATGGCAGCCTCCCTGCCGATGCGCCCCAGACCCACCATGCCCAGGGTCTTGCCGGCAATCTCGACCCCTACCTCGCGCTGCCAGTCCCCGCGCTTCGTCCGCGCGTCGTACCGGGGAATCCCCCGCGCCAGGGAGAGCAGAAAGCCGATCACCAGCTCGGCGACCGCCGTCGCGTTGGCCCCGGCGGTCACCGT
>JBKJJG010000227.1:0-13206 GCA_046598155.1 bacterium
ATGGCGTTCGAGTTGGACGCCATCGCCGCTGTGGTCCTGGGGGGCACCACCCTGGCGGGCGGCGAGGGCCGCATCGGCGGCACGCTGCTGGGCGCCTTCATCATCGGGGTGCTCAACAACGGGCTGAACCTGCTCAACGTCTCGTCGTTTTACCAGCAGGTCGTCAAGGGGGCGGTCATCCTCCTGGCGGTGCTGCTGGACAGGCGCCTGCGCTAGAATCCAGGACCTCGCCCGTCGGGCGTCGAACCGTGACCGCGAACCCAGATCGAGCAGAGGGAGGCGGGCTATGCATAGGATCGTGCCGGGAATGTTTGCAGTTCTGCTCGTGCTTTCTGCCTTTCCGCTACAAGCGGCAGGCACACCGACCATCGGGTTGTCCATCTCCACGTTGAACAACCCGTTCTTCGTGGACCTGCGTGACGGTGCCAAGGCTGCGGCCGACCGTCTCAAGGTCACCCTGGTGGTGCTCGACGCCCAGAACGACCCGGCCAGGGAGGCCAGTGGCATCGAGGACCTCATCCAGAAGAAGGTGTCGGTCATCGCCGTCAACCCTACCGACAGTGACGCCATTGTCCCAACGGTCAAGAAGGTCAACGCGGCGAAGATCCCTGTTGTGACCGTGGACCGCGGGGCGAACGGTGGTGAGATCGCCGCGCACATCGCCTCCGACAACGTAGCAGGCGGCAAGATGGCCGCCGAGTACGTCGGCAAGCGCCTGGGCGGCAAGGGCAGCGTGGTCATGCTGGAGGGCATCGCCGGAACGTCCGCCGCGCGCGACCGCGGTAAGGGGTTCCGCGAGGGGCTGAAGAAGTTCCCGGGCATCAAGATCGTCGCCAGCCAGACCGCGGACTTCGACCGGGCCAAGGGCCTGCAGGTCATGGAGAACATCCTCCAGGCCCAGAAGAAGATTGACGCGGTCTTCGCGCAGAACGACGAGATGGCGCTGGGCGCGATCAAGGCGATCGAGGCCGCCAAGCGGCAGAAGGAGATGTTCGTCGTAGGATTTGACGCCATCGCTGACGCGCTGACGGCCGTCAAGGCGGGCAGCATGGCCGCAACGATTGCGCAGCAGCCCAAGGAGATGGGCCGCCTCGCCGTCGAGGCCGCGGTCAAGATCCTCAACAAGCAGAGCGTGCCCAAGTTCACGCCCGTGCCACTCAAGTTGATCACGAAGTAGCCCGAGGGCGGAAACCGTCAGACTGAGTCGAGGCATCCCCGCGCAGACGTGGCTGGAACCGGCCCTGCGCGGGGATGCCGGCTTCGGGTCCCCCGAGACAGCGCGAAGGAGTGGTTGACCTTGGCACCGCGGGTCACCGTCGTGGGCAGCCTCAACACCGACCTTGTGGTCAGGGCGCCGAAGCTGCCCGAGCGCGGGGAGACGGTCCTGGGCGGATCGTTTGCCGTCTTCCCGGGAGGCAAGGGCGCCAACCAGGCCGTGGCCGCGGCCCGACTGGGAGCGAGCGTGGTAATGGTCGGCCGCGTTGGGGACGACCCCTTCGGCGGGCAGTTGCGTGCGGGCCTGGCGCAGGAGGGCATTGACGTCACGCACGTGCGCGCCACCGAGGGCACCGCATCGGGCGTCGCGCTCATCACGGTGGATACCGCCGGCCACAACACCATCGTAGTCGCCTCGGGCGCCAACATGCACCTGACGACCGCCGACGTGGACGCCGCCGGGGCCGCGATCGCACAGAGTCAGGTCCTCCTCCTGCAGCTCGAGGTGCCGGCAGACGTGGTGGCGCACGCCGCGGCCCTGGCGAAGCGCAGCGGCTGCCGCGTCGTGTTGGACCCGGCGCCCGCGCCACCCGGCGGGTCGCTGCCCGGCGACCTGTACCGAAACCTGTACGTGATCAACCCCAACGAGGTGGAAGCCCGGGCGCTCACGGGCATCGAGGTGACCGACGATCAGAGCGCATCGGCCGCGGCCGTGCGCCTCCTCGAGTTGGGATGCCAGGCAGCGGTCATCAAGCGCGGCGCGCAGGGAGCATTCCTGGCGGCGGACGCGGCGCGCGAGGCGGTGCCAGGGATTCCGGTCAAGGCCGTGGACTCAACCGCCGCGGGCGACGCGTTCGCCGGGGCGCTGGCGGTGGCACTCGCCGAGGGCAGGAGCCTGGCCGGGGCGGTCCGGTTCGCAAACGCCGTGGGCGCGCTCTCGGTGACCCGGATGGGCGCGCAGCCCTCGATGCCTAGGCGGGAGGAACTTGCGGATTTCGTCCGGGCGCGCGGCCTATCGCTCTGAGCCGCTCCCGGCCTCGTACGCGCGCCGGGCCTCGCTGACCAGCCGCCAGGCGTCCTCTGCGCCGGCCCAGCCGTGGATCTCCACCGGCTTCTGCTCGAGCGTCTTGTAGACCATGAAGAAGTGCTGCACCTCCTTGAGGAAGTGCGGGGGCACGTGCTCCAGTTCGGTCACGCCATCGAAGCGCGGATCGCCCACGGGCACGGCCAGCACCTTCTGGTCGTGCCCCTTCTCATCGTGCATGTCCAGCACGCCGATGGGGCGCACCTCCACCAGACAGCCCGGAAAGGTCGGCTCGTAGGTAAAGATGAGGACGTCGAGGTGGTCGCCGTCGTCTGCCAGGGTGTCCATGATGAAACCGTAGTCGGCCGGGTAGTGGAGCGGCGAGTAGAGGACGCGGTCCAGGCGTAGGCCCCCGCGCGCGGGATCAAGCTCGTACTTGTTGCGGCTGCCGCGCGGCACCTCGACATAGGCGAGCACCGAGGCCGGATGGTCGTTCATGCGGGTTCTCCTCCCAGGTCGTGGGTGAGGGTGCGGATGCGCGCGGCCAGATCGTCCCTGAGTTCTCGAAACCGCTCGATGCCGCCCCCTGCCGGGTTGGGCAAGGGCCAGTGCAGGCTGCGTACCCCGGGGATGGCCGGGCAGGCTTCCTCGGCACACAGGCCAACCACCAGCCGGACGTCGGCATCCATCGCCTCGCCGATCGTCTTCGGATGCTGCTCTCTGATGTCAATGCCGACCTCGCGCATCACCGCGACGGCTTCCTCGCGCACCGTGCCCTGGGGGTCCGTTCCCGCGGACCGGGCCCGCCAGCCCGCCGGCGCCAGGGCGTTGAACAGCCCCTCCGCCACCTGCGAGCGGGCGGTGTTGTGGGCTCAGACGAATAGGACAGTGGGCATCGCACGCTCCGTCGTGATTCGGTCTCTAGACGTTCAATTCCCGCAGTTCGCCGGTCACCATGTAGATGACGCGCTCGCCGATGTTGGTGATGTGATCGGCCGCCCGCTCCAGGTGCTGCGCGACCAGCAGCAGTTCCAGGGCGCGGGGGATCGTCCTCGGATCACTCATCATGTACGTCAGCAGCTCGCGAAACACCTGGCTGCGCAGCGCGTCAACCTCGTCGTCCTTCTTCGCCATGGCCTCGGCCAGCTCGGGATCGCGGCGCAGGAATGCGTCCATCGCGTCGCGCAGCATCTCCCCGACCAGGGTCTCCATCCGCGGGATGTCAATCAGCGGCTTCAGTAGCGGCTGGTCACCGAGCCGCTTCACCGCCTTCGAGATGCCCTCGGCGTGATCGGCCATTCGTTCCAGGTCGATGGTGACGGCGAAGACGGCGGCGATCGTCCGCAGGTCTGACGCCATGGGCTGCTGCCTGGCCAGCAGACGCATGCACCGGTCTTCCAGTTCCAGGTGCAGGGCGTCGATCCTGTCGTCCTCTGCAATGATGCGGTCCGCGAGGGCGGTGTCGCGATCCTTGAGCGCCTCCACCGCCGCGTGAATGGCGTCTCCTGCCATCCCGGCCATGCGCACGACGTCAGCCTGCAGGGCCTCCAGCTCTCTCAGGAAGAGTTCCCGCGTCACGGCCGCCTCCTACCCGAACCTGCCCGTGATGTAGTCTTCGGTGCGGCGATCGCGCGGTCGGGTGAAGATCTGGTCGGTGGTGCCAAATTCCACCAACTCGCCCTCCAGGAAGAAACCCGTGAAGTCGGAGACCCGGGCCGCCTGCTGCATGTTGTGGGTGACGATCACGATGGTAACCTCTTCGGCGAGCTGGCGGGCGAGTTCCTCGATCCGCAGCGTGGCGGCAGGGTCCAGGGCGGAGGCCGGCTCGTCCATCAGCAGGACCTTGGGGGAGACGGCCATGGCGCGGGCGATGCAGAGCCGCTGCTGTTGGCCGCCCGAGAGGCTGGTGCCGGGCTTCCCCAGACGGTCCTTGACCTCGTCCCACAGTACCGCCGCCCGCAGGCTGCGCTCCACGACCTCGTCCAACTTGCGCCGGTCGCGCTCGCCGGCCAGATGCAGCCCCGCCGCCACGTTATAGTAGATGCTCATGGTGGGGAACGGATTGGCCTTCTGAAACACCATCCCGATACGGCGCCTGACCTGGACCGGATCCACGCCCGGCGCGTAGATGTCTTGCCCATCGGAGAGGATCCTCCCGCCGACGCGGGCGCCCGGTACGAGCTCGTGCATCCGGTTCAAGCACCGCAGGAAGGTGGACTTGCCGCAGCCGGACGGCCCGATGATGGCCGTCACCCGCCGGGGGGCTGCCCGCAGGGTGATGCCGCGCAGCACATGGAGCCGATCAAACCAGGCGTGCACGTCCTGGGTTTCGATACCGGCGGCGTGAACGATGAGCGCGGCGGCGTCCTGAACCGCGGTTTGTCCCAACCCCATCACGTGATCCATGTTCTCCTCTTTAGCGGGCAGACGTCAACGCAGCCTGGCCTGCCGGCCCGCAAAGTAGCGCGCCGCGACGCTTATGGCCAGCACCATCGCTACCAGCACGAGCGCGCCTGCCCACGCCTGCCGGTGCCAGTCATCGAACGGCGAGATGGCGTAGGCGAAAATCTGCAGTGGCAGGGCGGCAATCGGCTGAAGCAGATCCCAGTTCCAGAAGCGGTTGCCGAACGCCGTGAACAACAGCGGCGCCGTCTCTCCCGCGATGCGGGCGAGCCCCACCATGACCCCCGTCACGATGCCGGCCGCAGCAGCGGGCAGGACGATCCGCAGCAGCGTCTTCCACTGTGGGATTCCCAGCGCCAGCGACGCCTCTCGAAGGCTCTGGGGCACGAGCCGGACGATCTCCTCGGTGGTGCGCATCACCGTCGGGATCAGCATCACGCCCAGGGCGACCCCGCCGGCGAGCGCGCTGAAGTGCCGGAGTGGCAGCACCAGGAGCGTGTACGCGAACAAACCCATCACGATGCTCGGCATCCCGTTCATCACGTCAGCGAACAGCCGGACCGCGTGGCCCAGCCGGCTGCCGGGGAACTCTGCCAGGAACATGCCGCCCAGCACGCCGATCGGCACCCCGAGCAGTGCTGCGAGCCCGACCAGCACCAGCGTCCCCACGATGGCATTGGCCATACCGCCGCCGGGTTCGCCGGCCGGCCCCGGCAGGTGGGTGAAAAAATCCAGATTGAGGGCGGAAAGCCCGGTGCGCGCCAGGAAGAACAGGATGAAGAACAGGGGTGCCAGCACCGTGACCGTGCAGAGAAAGGTCAGCAGGGCCATCGCCCGGTTGGTCCACTTGCGCCGTACGTAGCTCAGGTTCATCCACATCACTCCCTGATCATCACTCCCTGATCAGGCTCGGGCCCTTTGCCGCCCGGGCGACGAGGATGCGGGCGAGGACATTGACGGCGACCGTCACCAGGAAGAGGACGAGTCCCGCGTAGATCAGGGCGGCCAGGTACAGGTCTTCCGTGGCCTCGGCGAACTCGTTGGCGATCACCGCTGCAATGGTGTAGGCGGGCGCGAACAGCGACGCCTTGATCTGGGGGACGTTGCCGATCACCATGGTTACCGCCATCGTCTCGCCGAGCGCCCGGGCCAGGGCCAGGAAGATCGCGCCCATGATGCCGGATCGGGCGTAGGGGAGCACGGCGGTTCGTGTGGTTTCCCAGGTGGTGGCCCCGAGCGACAGCGCGGCCTCCCGTTGGGACTGCGGCACGGCACGCATGACCGCGGTGCTCACCGCGACGATGAACGGCACAACCATGACGGCCAGGATCAGGCCGGCGGTCAGCATCCCCACCCCCAGCGGCGGTCCCTCAAACAGGGGGAGGAACCCGAACACCGCCTTGAGCGGCGGGGCCAGCGAGGCGCGCACCCAGGGGACCAGCACGAAGATGCCCCAGAGGCCGTAGACCACGCTGGGGATGGCCGCCAGCAGTTCGACCAGGAACCCGATGGGCGCGCGCAGCCAGCCGGGGGTGAGCTCCGACAGGAAGATTGCCACGCCCAACCCCAGCGGAACGGCCAGCGCCAGGGCGATGGCCGATGACACGGCCGTCCCGTAGACAAAGGGGAGAGCGCCGAACTGGCCGGCCACCGGATCCCACGTCGAGGTGGCGAAGAACGCCAGGCCGAACCGCCGGATCGCCGGCCAGGCAGAGACGGTGAGCGCGAGCAGCATCGCGCCCACGATGACCAGCACAGCGCCCGCGGAGGCGGCCAGCAGCCGTTGGAAGAGGAGGTCGCCCGCCCCTGAAGCGGCGCGCGGCGACGTGCGCATTAGGGCATGACGACCTTCCCCTGCGAGGTCACGGTCTTCAAGGTTCCCTCGATGCGCTGCACCAGGCTCTTGGGCAGCGTTGCGTACAGCAGCGTCGGCGCGTACTTCTGGCCCTCGTGCGTGGCCCACCAGAGGAACTCAGCCAGCGCCCTGCCCTTGGCGGGATCGGGCTGGTCGCCGTAGATCAGGATCCAGGTGAAACCCGCGATGGGGTAGGCGTCCCGGCCCTCGGGATTCGTGAAGAACATGCGGTAGTCTTCAGGGATCGACCGGAGCGCGCCTTCCATGGCCCTCGTGGTGCTCGATAGCGACGGGCGGATGAACTGTCCGGCCCTGTTTCGCACGTTGCCGAAGGTCATCTGGTTGGTGAGCGCGTAGGCCAGCTCCACGTAGCCCAGCGAGTTGGGCATCTGCCTGACGAGTCCGGTGACCCCCTCGTTGCCCTTACCGCCCAGCCCGACCGGCCAGTTGACCGAGGTCCCCTCGCCGACCTTCGATTTCCACTCGGCGCTCACTTTGCTCAGGTAGTTGACCCAGATAGCCGTGGTCCCCGATCCGTCGGAGCGGCGCACGACGATGATGTCGGCGGACGGGAGTTTCGCGGCGGGGTTCGCGGCGGGGTTCGCGGCGGCGATACGCGGATCGTTCCACTTCGTGATCTTGCCGAGAAAGATGTCCGCCAAGACATCGGGGGTGAAGTTCAGGCCGGGGCCGACGCCGGGGATGTTGTACACGGGTACGACCGCGCCCGCCACCATGGGGATGTGCAGGACCCTGCCGCCGGCCTGCCGGATCAGCTCATCGGTCATCGGACCGTCGGTGGCACCGAAGTCCACGGTCTTCGCAATGAACTGGCGGATGCCGCCGCCCGAGCCGATAGACTGATAATTGATCTGGACTCCTCGCTCGGCGTGGTATACCTGCGACCACTTCGAGTAGAGCGGGAACGGGAACGTGGCGCCCGCGCCGTTGAGCGTCACCGGCTGCTGCGCGGGTGTGGTCCCCGCCGCGCCCAATACCACCACGATGCCTAGAGCAAGTCTAAGGAAACAGGATAACGGCTTCAGCACTGTCTGACCTCCTTTGGTCGCAATCCATTCCCCCCAACCATAGACCAGGGAGGTGATAGACAGGCCAAGGCCCGGTAAACCCTATGTCAAACGGGGGCAAAACTTACTTGAGGTCCAGGCGGTATCCGATGCCCCGCACGACCACCAGTCGCAGGCCCGCGTGGGGCTCGACTTTCTTGCGCAGCCAGCCGATGTGCGTGTCGAGGGTACGCGAGTTGCCGAAGTAGTCCTCGCCCCAGACTTCGCGCAGGAGCCGCTCGCGCCGGACCACCTTGCCCTGGTGCCGCAGCAGAAGGTGCAGGAGCCCAAACTCCTTCGCGGTGAGGGGAATGGGCTCACCGGCCACGGTGGCCTCGTGGCGGTCGGTGTCAATGGCCAGACGGCCGGCCGCCAGCTTCTGCTCCACGCCGAGACGAACGACGAGCGTCTCCAAGACGTTGGCGATATCCTCGCAGCGGTCGGTGCCGCTCTCAAGCATCTCGCAAATGTCTTTCCACTTGATGATGTCCCTGGCGCTGTGCCGGCCCGAGAACAGGGTCTCGAGGGCGTCCCGCAGCACGTCGTCACCCTGATTCTCCAGGCGATGCAGGGTGCGCGTGTGGGAAAAGACCTCTCGCCCGTGGCGTGCCTCGCGAATCGCCTGCCTGAGTTCCTGCGCCGATCGGAGCACGATCTGCCCCATCTCGCGTGCCGGAGGGATCGCCCGGCGGATACGGTGGATCGCCAGCCGCGCGGCCGCGGCTTCGATGGCGTCGAGCACGTCGTCGAGGAGTCCGGTCAGGACCTGCAGGGCGTCGCGACCGCCGGCCAGGACGCCGGGGGCCGAGAGGGATTCGAAGAGGTCGCGCGCGATCGCATCGCCCTTGTGCTCGAGATCTCGGATCGCCTGCCAGGCTTGATCTGCGGGCGTGCGGCTCTCCAGAGCCTCGGTGAGCATTTCGGCGGCCTCGAGGATGGCCTGCGTCATCTCCTCGAGCAGCTCGAATTCCTTCATACGCACCGAGCATACCACGCCCGGATGCCCGGTACGAAATGGAGAGGCCCGGCGCGGGTGCGCCGGGCCTCGCTGGTCGTGGCCTGAGCTACCGGTACAACGGCAGGGGGTGGGGCTGGAGCATCGGACCGAACCGCCGCTTCAGCTGGTCGAACACCTCCATGTCGTACTGGCCCACGAAGGTAACCGCCTCGCCCATACGGCCGGCCCGGGCTGTGCGGCCGATCCTGTGAATGTAGGTGTCCACGTCCTCGGGCATGTCGAAGTTGATCACGTGCGAGATGTCCGGCAGGTCCAACCCGCGGGAGGCCACGTTGGTGGCCACCAGCACCTGGGCCTTGCCCTTGGCGAAGGCGGTCAACGCGCGCACCCGCGCGCCCTGGGTCATGTCGCCGTGGATCACCTCGACCGACTGGCCCCGCTCGCCCAGGATCTTCGCTAGGCGATCGGCGCCCCGGCGGGTCCGCCGAAAGACGAGGGCAGAGGGCACCTCGCCGCTGGTCAGCAGCAGCCGCAGCGCCCGCACCTTGTCCTGTTCGGCCACCTCCAGGTAGTACTGCGTAACCGTGTCCACCGTCGTCGCCTTGGTGGCAATCCTGACCCACGCCGGGTTGCGCATGTGCCGCGCCGCGATCGTGGACACCGCGTCGGGCAGCGTGGCCGAGAACAGCGCCGTCTGGCGTGCCGCCGGTGTCCGACGGAGAATCTCCTCTACATCGGGCAGGAAACCCATGTCCAGCATCCTGTCGGCCTCGTCCAGAACCAGGAACCGGACGCCGTCGAGCTTCACGGACCCCCTGGAGATGTGATCGAGCAGGCGGCCTGGCGTGGCCACGGCTACCTGAACGCCGGAGCGCAGCGCGGTGAGCTGCCGCTCGATGGGCTGCCCGCCGTACAGCGCGGTGACGCGGAGCTTGGGTCCGCCCAGCGCGCGCACCGCGTCCGCGATCTGCAAGGCCAGCTCGCGGGTGGGTGAAAGTATGAGCGCCTGTATCCCGCGTGCGTTGCGGTCGAGGCACTCTAGCATGGGAATCACGTAGGCGCCGGTCTTACCGGAGCCGGTCTGGGCCTGGCCGGCCACATCGTGCCCGGCGATCAGACCAGGGATCACCTTCAACTGAATCGGGGTGGGTTCGGTCCACCCAAGACGTGCTATCGCCCGGATGGTCTCCGGACGCAAGACGAGGCCGCCGAACGCGGTCTCGTGCGTTGAAATGGAAATTAGACTTACCTCCTAGTTTGACCCGGGGGAAACCCGGGCCGGGTTTGAGCCGGCATCCTGCGCGTGCCCACCGGTCCACCCAGCCCTGGTGAGAGAAACTCCGCGGACACATGAAACGGGCGACTGTCCCGTTGACATCGCCCGATTCGGATGACGCAACTATGTCGACTGGAGCTACTGTATCACACTACCCGCACGAGTTCAACCCCGCCCATCTCCAGAACCTGGCGTGCCGCCTGATCTGGATACTCGCCCGCGAAGACGACGCGGCGCAGCCCTGAGTTGAGGATCATCTTGGCGCAGGTCAGGCACGGCTGGTGCGTGACGTAGATCGTGGCGCCCGCGATGGCAACGCCGTGGTAGGCTGCTTGGATAATGGTGTTCTGCTCAGCGTGCAAGCACAAGCAGGTGTCGTGACCCGTGCCAGCGGGCGCGTCGCCCGCACACCTCTCGCAGCCGCCGTCGCCGCAGTTGGGCAGCCCTCGGGGAGTGTCATTGTAGCCCGTTGACAGAACCATCCGGTCCTTGACCACGACCGCGCCCACCTGTCGGCGCAGGCAGGTGGAGCGGCTGGCCGCGAGTTGAGCCATCCGCATGAAGTAGGTGTCCCACGAAGGCCTGCTCATTTAGAAGGTCGTAAGGTAGCTGTCAACCTCCCAGGGGTGTACGCGCGTGACGTATTCCCGCCACTCCAGCCGCTTGGCCCGCGCCAGATGCTCCACGATGTGGCTGCCGAGCGTCTCACAAATGAGCTCGTCGGCCAGCAGTTCCCCCACCGCCTCGTTGAGGTCCCTGGGAAGTACCCGGATGCCCAACTGGTCCAGCTCGTCTTCGGTCATCGCGTAGATGTTCCGGTTCAGCGGCGGGCCGGCGTCCAGCCCTCTGGCGATGCCGTCGAGGCCAGAGGTCAGCATCACCGCCATGGCCAGGTAGGGGTTGCAGGAAGGGTCGGGCATGCGCAGCTCCACGCGCGTGGCGTTTCCGCGCGACACCGGGACGCGCACCAGCGGCGACCGGTTCTGCGCGGCCCAGGCGATGTAGACCGGCGCCTCGTATCCCGGCACCAGGCGCTTGTAGGAGTTGACGAGGGGGTTGGTCACCGCGCACATGCCCCGCGCGTGGGCCAGCAGCCCGCCGACGTATTGGAGGCAGGTCGCGCTGAGCTGGTGGGCGCCATCGGGATCGTAGAAGGCGTTCTTTCCCTCGCGGTACAGCGACTGGTGGGTGTGCATCCCCGACCCGGCGATGCCGGCGATGGGCTTCGGCATGAAGGTCGCGTGAAGCCCATGGTGCCTGGCGATCGTCCGCACCACCAGGCGGAAAGTGGCGATGTTGTCGGCCGCCCGCAGCACGTCGGCGTACTTGAAATCAATCTCGTGCTGACCGTGGGCCACCTCGTGGTGACCGGCCTCGACCTCGAAGCCCATGGCGGAGAGCGCGGTCACCATGTCGGCCCGCGCCTCTTCACCCTTGTCCAGCGGCGCCATGTCGAAGTAGCCGGCCCGGTCGTGCGTCGTCAGCTTGGGCTGGCCATCGGCGTCCGTGGGGAACAGGAAAAACTCGCACTCCGGCCCGGCCATCATGCTGAACCCGGCACGCGCGGCGGTGGCGACGGCGCGTCGCAGCACGGAGCGGGGGTCGCCCGCGAACGGCTCCCGGTCGGCGGTGTAGATGTCGCAGATCAGGCGCGCCGTGGCCCCTTCCCGGTTCTTCCACGGAAAGAGCGCGAAGGTCTCGCGATCCGGGATGAGATACATGTCCGACTCCTCTATGCGCACGAAGCCCTCGATAGAGGAACCGTCAAACAGGATCTCGTTGTCGAGCGCCCTCTCGAGCTGCTCCACCGGGATCTCAACGTTCTTGAGGGTGCCCAGGATGTCCGTGAACTGCAGGCGAACGAACTTCACACCCCACGCGCGGGCCTGCTCAAGCACCTGCTCTTTCGTCATCGCCTCTCCTCCGAAGTGCCGTGGTCTGAACCTCGAACCCCATCTCGGCCGCCCGTGCCACCAGGTACTCGATGTTCTCGGTCTTGGTGCGGTCCCCCAGACTGACGCGCTGGGTACACCCATCGAGCGCGATGATCACGGTCTCCGCCAGACAGGCAGGCACGAGTCCCGGGCCGTAGCCCAGGTTGATATTCCACCTTGGATTCCCCGGAAGGCGCACGACTCCTCCCGGGATCACCTCGGCTCCCGGCATTGCCTTCACGGAGTCGTCTACATCGTAGGGCCTTCCCAGGTCTATGATGAGGCAACCCTCCCTCACGTGCTCGGGGAAGATGACCGGCCGCGGCGAAGAGGTGGCGGTAAAGATGGCGTCGGCCTCGCGCAGCACCCCGTAGCCGGTCGTCGCCTCGATGCGCGCGCCGGGGTGTCGGCGCGCCAGCAGCTCCCGCGACCGCTCCAGCCGTGACGCATCGGTCCCCAGCATGATCAGGCGTCCCACGTGCTCCACCACCTGGCGGCAGATGCCGAAGCCCACCACGCCGTTTGCGCCGACCACCGCAATCGTGGCATCCGCTGGATCAATGCCGCGGGAGCGCAGCCGGTCGAGGATAACGGGCACGGCCATCTTCACGGTGCCGGCCGTGTAGGCGCCGCCGTTGGTGATTGCGATCCCGGATCTTGCTGCCACCTCGGCGCCCTTGTTCCCGACAACGGACCAGTAGGCGCCCAGTCCCAGCACCGTGGCTCCCAGGTTCTCGGCAAGGTGGGCGGCCTGCACCGCCCGGCGCACCGCCAGATGGGGATGCGCCCGAATCTGGTCGGGCAGCAACGGCACCCCGATCAGGTAGACGCGCGCCCGCCTGCCGTCGGCGGTAATCACCGGATGAAGATCGTCCACCTTCATAGGCCGCACGAAGCGCACGACCCGCCGCACGGCGGCGTCGGAGATCATCCCGCGGCGGCGCAGGGGCATCAACCAGCGGAACCTGCCGGCCTCCCAGTTATCGTCAACGGTCATCGGGTGGACCAGGAACGCGCACACGGCGTCATCGCCCGGAAGCAGCGGCAGCGGAAGGCGTTCGTCCATCCTGGGTTCGGTGCCGTCGGCTATCCGCGCCAGGTGCTCCTTGTGGTTCCACAGGGTCACGACCGCGAACATCAGGCCCAGCACCAGGTACGGCGCGCGGCTGCCCAGCACCCACAGAGCCGGGGGCAGGCTTGCCGTGGCGAGCACCGTCGCCAGCGAGAGATAGCCCCAGCGCCGGCCTGCGACCCTCGGCACTCCCAGCGCCACAAAGGTCACGGCCGCGGGAACTGCCAGTGCTACCCAGGGTACCGCGCCCAGGATCGCCAGGCCGAGAAACGCGCCCGCAGCCACCACGACACCCTTCACCCGCACCGTTGCCGGCGGCGCAAGAAACCAGAAGGGCGAGTAAGCGTGGCCGGCCGCGACCGCGGCCGCGGAGGCAACCAGGGTCCAGTCGCCTCCGCCCAG
>JBKJJG010000004.1:0-5665 GCA_046598155.1 bacterium
GAGACTTCTGCCGCGGCCGCCTCCTGGAGGTTCTGGCAGAGAGGGATGCCCTCGACCAGGTCCTCGGGTAGCTGCGACCGGTTCCAGCCGCGCACGTCGAACCCCTTCGCGATCAGCCGCCGGGCCATCGGTCGGCCCATGAGGCCCAGGCCCAGGATCGAGATGGTAGGAAGCATCGCGCACCATAGTACCACAGTGCCGGGCGGAGGAAGAGAGCGCATCCCACCGGAATCCATGACGCATGGAACTCCTGGGCGCGGTGCCCGCGCTCGTGGCGTTCGGCGCCGCCCTCATCGAAGCCCGGCGCCACCGGCGGCATCTGGAGAGCATTCCCCACCGCATCCACGTCAACGGCACGCGCGGCAAGTCAAGCGTCGTGCGCCTTGTCGTTGCGGGCCTGCGGGCCGGCGGGCTCCGCGTCGTCGGCAAGACCACGGGTTCTGCGGCCCGGGTCCTGTTGCCCGACGGTGGCGAGGTTGACCTCCGCGGAGGCCGGCGACCTTCGCTGCGCGAGTACCAGCGCGTGGCCGCGCTCGCGGCAAGCGCCGGCGCCGACGCGCTGGTTGTGGAGTGCATGGCGGTGCGCCCTGAACTGCAGCGGGTTGCCGAGCACCGGTTGATGCGCTCAACGATCGGCGTGCTCACCGGCGCCGGGCTCGACCACCTCGGCGTGATGGGCGGCTCGCTGGGCGAGATCACGGAGGCGCTTGCGGAGACGGTTCCCGCAGGCGGATCGCTGGTCGTTCCGGGCTCTCCGGTGCCGCCGGCATGGGCGGAGCGGGCGGCGCAGCGCGGAACCCGCGTGCTGCCGGCCCTGCCGGAATCCGGCTTTGCGCCGCCGGGTGGCTACCTCGAGTGGCCCGAGAACCTGGCAATCGCCCTCGAGGTCTGCCAGGAGGCGGGCGTTGACCGCGCAACTGCCCTGGCAGGCATGCTCCAGGTGAGGCCCGACCCCGGGGCTCTGCGCGTCTGGCGTGTGCGCCGGTCTGGCGACACTGACGGCCGCCGCGATTCAGACTTCTGGCTGGTCGGCGCGTTCGGCGCCAACGATCCGGACTCGACCGGCCGGCTGGTCGGCCTCGTGCGCCGGCAGTTCGACCTGACCGGCGTTCCCATGGCAGGCATCCTGAACACCAGGGCCGACCGGGGCGAGCGGACGCTGCAGTGGTGCCAGGCGCTGCTCTCGGAAGAGTTCCATGTTGACCGCCTCGTCGTCACAGGTCCACATGCCAGGACGGCCGCACGGATCCTGAGGCGTCGTGGATGGGGACGCGGACGCGTGCATATCCACGCTGGATCCTCCCCGGCGGCCATCACGCAGACCGCCGCGGAGGGCACCTCAGGAGCCCTCCTGGTGGTGGGCATGGGCAACGTCGCCGGTGCTGGAGCGGCGCTGCTTGCGCACTGGTCCGAGAAGGGCGAGGGCATGACGGGTAGCTGAGGGCATCGCAGACCGTGGGGGCATGAATGTGAGGGGATGACAGATGGCTGAGGCGTTGGGCACCGGTCTGGTCGTGTCGCTGCTCCTGTCCGAGTTCGTGGGGTTGTCGGCCGGAGGGTTGATAACGCCCGCGTACCTGGCCCTCCTGCTGGACCAGCCGTGGCGCCTGGCAGGAACGCTGGCCGCGGCAGGCGTCGCGTTCGGCGCCTACCAGGGGCTGTCCGGCCACCTGATCCTCTATGGGCGGCGGCGGTTCGTCGCCATGGTGCTGCTCGGCATCGCCGCGAATTGGGCGCTTCAGGCGGCTGCCCCTTCCATGGCGGCGACGCTGGCGGTGCCGGTGGGCACGATCGGCTACGTGCTGCCCGGTCTGATCGCCAACGACTTCGAGCGGCAGGGTATTCTGGCGACCGTCGCCATGCTGATCACAGCGACAGTGGCGGCGGCGCTGGCGGTGCGGGTCCTGGGGATCTAGTCGTGCGCCGCCGCTATTCCCCAGCCGTGCTGGCCGCAATGCTGGGCCTGGCTTTCGCCACCGGCGGCGCGGGGCTGGCGACTGCTCCGGTGCCTGACCCCTCCGGCGCCGCGATGCTGGAGGCCGCAAGGCTCATGGCAGAGGGGATCGCCGTGACGCGCCAGGCACGGCTCACCCGAGGCCTGACCATCAACCCCTGGACCGATCCCAACAGGACAGGCCTGATCGGGTTTGAGTGGTCTCCCATGACGACTACGCTCGGGTCGCTGGCTTCCAAGCGCACCAGCACCAACCCCAACCTGGCCGCCGGGCTGGTGCGCTGGCTGCACGAAGCAGGCGTGCGCGAAGGGAGCGCGGTCGCGGTGGGCGCCTCGGGTTCCTTCCCCGGGCTTGCGCTCGGGACCCTCGCTGCGGTGCACGCTTTGGGTGGCCGGCCGATTAGCATCACATCGGTGGGCGCCTCCAGTTGGGGAGCCAACGAGCCCGAGTTCACCTGGCTGGATATGGAGGTGGAGCTCGAGCGCGCGGGCCTGGCCACGCGATCGGTAGGTGCATCGGTGGGAGGCGAGGATGATGACGGCGCCGGCCTTGGGCCGGACGCGCGCCGCCAACTGCTCGCAGCCATCGCGCGCTCCGGGGTGCCGCTGCTCCCCGGCGCGACGCTGGCCGGGCGGGTGGCCGCCCGCATGGCTGCCTACGACGCCGCGACCGGCGGCCAGATCGCCGCCTTCGTCAACATTGGAGGTGCCGCGGCCAACACCGGCACGTGCCTTGGCATGCTGGGCCTGCGCCCTGGCGTCCACCGCGCCCTGCCACCCTGCAGGGGCGAACCAGGAGTGATGTGGCGGATGAGCGCGCGGGGAGTCCCGGTTCTGCACCTGCTGCACGTGGACGGCATCGCGGCGGCATTTGGACTGCCTGTTGATCCCGTGCCGCTGCCGGAGCCCGGGCACGGAGCGCCGTTTGAACGGCCGTCACGCGGGAGATCCGCAGTCCTGCTCCTGGTGTTCCTGGCAGGTCTGCTGGCACTCGTCCGGCACGCCCGCGCCGGGAACCGCCCATAGGGCAGGTGCCTAATAGCCGGCAGGACCGCGGCCCGCTACACTTGAACCGACCTGGGAGGTGAGGGAGATGGCCTGTCGCAGGGCGCTGTTGGCCGTGGTGGTGACGCTGGCGGTGGCGGTGATGCTGATCGCTACAGCGGCAGTGATCGGCGGGCCTGCGTTCACCGCCGATCTTCCGGTCCTGCTGACCTCGGGCGGGCAGAGCGCCGATCTGCAGATCGTGAAGATCCTGCTTGAGAGACTTCGGCTGCCGGACATGACCACGAAGCAACTGGCCCGCGTCGAGGACATGCGCGACGTCAAGACCCTGGTGATCGCGGTCGGCGGAAGCACGAAGGGCCTAGGAGCGGCCGGGATTGACGCCGACCAGGAGCTGGCGCGCGTGGGGGCGCTGCTGGCGCGGGCGCAGGAGACCGGCGTAAAGGTCCTCACGTTGCACGTCGGCGGCAGTGCCCGCCGGGGCGAGCTGTCCGACCGCTTCATAGCGGCGGTGGTGCCCAAGAGCAGCCATGTGGTCGTGGCATCCGACGGCAACGCCGACGGGCTGTTCACGCGGCTGGCCTCCCAGCACCGCGTTACACTGGAGAGCGTCGAGCGCCTGGCGGACCTGGAGCCGGTGCTTCGCCGGATCTTCCGCGTGAGGTAGACTGCAGGACTGATGGAATCCCAACTGGAGGTGAACACCCGATGGGAACGCATCTGCGGTGCCTTCGCGGCGTACTGGCCGCGGCGGTAATACTGGTTGTTGCGGGCGTGCTCGCCGCGCCGGCTCCGCTGGGAGCCCAGCCGATCAACCCGATCGCAACCGGCCGTGCCGGCATGGTGGCCTCTGCCACCCCGCTGGCCACCGAGATAGGCCTCGAGATCCTGCAGCAGGGCGGCAACGCGATAGATGCCGCTGTGGCCACGGCGTTTGCGCTCGGCGTGGCTGAGCCGAACGCATCGGGACTTGGCGGCGGAGGCTTCATCCTTGTCCGCTTCGCCCGCACGGGCGAGGTCGCCTACATAGACTACCGTGAGGTGGCGCCGCTTGCCGCCAGGCCGGACATGTACCTGGACTTCGAGGGCCGCGTGCGGCCCGGTTCCACCACGGTTGGCCACCTGGCCGTGGCCGTCCCCGGCACGCTGGCAGGCCTGAACATGGCGCTCACGCGCTACGGTACGATGACGCTCAAGCAGGTGATGGCCCCGTCCATAGCACTCGCCGAGCGCGGCTACGTCGTGACCAGGACGCTCAGCGGCATAATGATGGACAACCTGGACAAGCTCAACCGGTTCCCCGCGGCCGCGGCGATCTACACGAAGAGAGGGCTGCCCTACGACCCCGGTGACCGCCTGGTGCTGCGCGACCTGGCGGCCACCTACCGCCTGATCGCTTCGGCGGGGCCGACCGCATTCTACGAGGGGGAGATCGCCGACGCGATTGTGGCAGAGATGAAGCGGGGCGGGGGCATCATTACCAAGGCCGACCTGGCTGGCTACCGCCCGAAGATGCGCGTCCCGGTGCGCTCGTCCTACCGCGGGTACGAGATCATCTCCAGCCCGCCACCCAGTTCGGGCGGCGCGCACGTGATTCAGGCACTCAACATCCTCGAGGGCTACGACATGGCCGCGCTGGGCTTCCAGACTCCGGCCGCCCTGCACCTGACGATCGAGGCGCTGAAACGGTCTTTCGCGGACCGCGGGCGCTACATGGCCGACCCGGACTTCGTCCCGGTTCCCCTCGCTGGTCTGATCTCGAAGGACTATGCCACGGTGCTGCGCAGGACCATAGACCCGAATCGGGCCTCGCCCAGCGTGGCGCCGGGCAACCCCGAGCCCTACGGTAAGTCGGCCAACACCTCGCACATCTCGGTCGTGGACCGCGACGGCAACGTCGTGGCGCTCACGCAGACGATCAACTACTTCTTTGGCTCGGGCGTGATGGTGCCCGGTACCGGGATCATCCTGAACAACGAGATGGACGACTTCGTGCCCACCCCTGGTTCCGCCAACTCGGTGCAGCCGGGTAAGCGGCCGCTCTCGAGCATGGCGCCCACTATCGTGCTCAGGGAAGGCCGGCCGTTCATGACCGTGGGCTCTCCTGGTGCCACGCGCATCATCTCTGCCCTCGCGCAGATCATCATGAACATCGTGGACTACAAGATGGACATCCAGAGCGCGATCGAGGCGCCGCGCATCCACGCCATGACGCGTGATGTGTTCATGGAAGGACGCATCCCACCCGATGTACGCGCGGCACTGACGGCGATGGGGCATCCGCTTCAAATCCGCGGCCCGATGGACCTATACTTCGGCGGCGCGCAGGGGATCCTGATTGCGCCCAACGGCGTCCTGTTTGGCGGCGCGGACCCGCGCCGCGACGGCTTCGCCAAGGGATTCTGGTTCTAAGTGCACCCAGCCCTGATTCTGGCCGCCATGGCGGGAGTGTTCGCCGTGGCGGCCCTTGTCTTCCGGTGGCCGGTGGGGCTCGCGCTGGCCCTCGGCGCGGTGGCCGGGGCGCTCCTGGGTGGCGAAGGCGTGCCCATCAGACACCTGGTCGAGGGCAGCTTCGGCTTCCTGGACGTGACCATCATGATCGCTTCGGCGATGATCTTCATGAAGGTCTTGCAGCGCAACGGGCTGCTGGAGACCCTGGGCCGGCAGATCCTCGACGCCTTCCGCGGGCGCCCCTCGCTTCTGTTG
>JBKJJG010000158.1:0-10304 GCA_046598155.1 bacterium
ACCTCAACCACCCGTATCCTCCCGACCTGCCTGGGTGGACGACGCAGCCCCATCGCGACCGCCTCCTCGATCTCAGCCTCGCGCGCGGTCACCACCCGGTTCTCGGTGACAATCGCGTTGGCCAGGTCCTCTGCGCGGGCAATGGCTTCCTCGTCGAGGAGGGGAAGATCCAGGTCCAGTGTGCAGGTGGCGCCGATGTGCACGGACAGCGTCTCCGCCCCATGCGCCTGCAGGAAGGCCCCTGAGAGGATGTGCTGGCCGGTGTGCTGCTGCATGTGGTCGAAGCGCCGCTCCCAATCGAGGGTTCCGGCGACAAGGAGGCCCTCCCGCGGCGTGGACAGTGCCCCTCGGATGAAGTGCCAGATCTCTCCGTCCTCCTCCAGGACGTCCGTTACCTCCAGGGCATCGAGATGGCCCTGGTCCGCGGGCTGGCCGCCGGATGTGGGGTAGAACGCGGTCTCCGCGAGCGCAATCGCGGTGACCTTACCTTCGAGACGGCGCACGCCGGTCACCACCGAGGTGAACTCGCGCGCGTACGCGTCAGCGTGAAAGAGCTTGACCGTCATGTTCTCCCGGCCATCTTCGACGGCTGCCCGGACCCTCCCCCCAGCCTCCTCGGGCGTTGGGAGTTCGTTGCCTGCCTGGGACTGGCTTGTTACAATTGTGACCGGGCTTCGCGCGCCGCCAGAGGACTGCTACGGGAGAAACGAATGCTGGAGTTAGTCTACTTCCTCGACCTGGCCTACAAGATTGTCACCGCGCTCATCTTCGCACGCGTGGTCCTCTCGTGGTTCCCGACCCTCCGCCATCCCGCGGTCAAGATGATCCACGATCTCACCTCGCCCATACTGGATCCGATCCGCAGGGTAATGCCGGCGGCCGGAGGCCTGGATCTGTCACCGATTATCGCCATCATGTTGCTCTATCTGGCGCGCAACCTGCTCGTGGATCTGTTGGTGACGCTGCGGCCCTGAGATCGAGCGGAGGAGGGAGAAACGATGGTTCAGGCATACGTGCTCATACGCATCCTGCCCGGGAAGCTTTCTGACGCGCTGGCGCACATTCTGCGGACCCCAGGGGTCAAGATGGCCCACGCCGTTACCGGGCCGACCGACATCATCGCGTTCGTGGAAACCGAGAGCATGGACACGCTGGGCAGGTTGATCGTCTCCCGGTTCCAGGAGACAACCGGCGTCACGCGGACGACAACCTGCGTGGTCACGCCGGTCAGCGAGAGGTGAGCGGGATCAGTCCAGCGTAATCCTTGCGCGCGGTGGCTGCGCCGGCAGCGCCCAGATTGCCACCAGAGCAATCAGGAAGAGACCGACGCTGGCGGAGAGGGTTTGGGCCAGCCCGATCTTGTCCGCAATCGCGCCGATCAGCGTCATGGATAGGCCCGCGGTCCCCCACGCCATCCCGGTCACCATGCTGCTGGCCAGGCTTGCCCGTGAGGGGAACATCTCCTGGGCCATCACTATGCTGACCGGAGCCGCCAGGAAGAGCGTGAAACCACCCAGAGCCAGTGGCAACAGGCCCCATGTGCTCTCGGTCATGCCGAAAAGCACGAGCAGAGGCGCGGTTGCGATCAGCGAGATTGCCATCACGGCGCGCCGCCCGATCCGGTCGGAGAGCGCCCCGCCGACCAGGCCTCCGATTGAGCCGATCCCTCCAAAGAGAAAGATCGCGGTCCCACCCATCATCAGCGTCTCTCCGCGATCGCGCAACAGGAGCGGGATGAACAGGATGTGCCCCAGGGTGACCACGCTCCTGATGACCACCACGAGCCAGATCAGTGCCAGGGATCTCCCGTGCCGCCTGACCTCGCCGCGCAGACTCCGAGTGGGCTTCTCCAGATCAGACCGCCAGGAGCCGACATGCCTCCAGAGCAGCAGGCAGGCCGCCACGCCTGGAAGCGCGGCCAACGCGGTTCCGGGGAGGCCCATCACGCCCACGATCGCGGCCACGTAGATCGGGCCCAGCGAGTATCCCAGTTCACCGCCGGCAACGAAGATCGAAAGCCCGGCGCCCCGGCGGTCCCCGCTCACGGCCCCGGCGACCGCGAACGACTGGGGGTGAAACGACGCGGTCCCCAGGCCCGCGATGAACAGCACCGCGAGCATCGCGTGGTAGGAGGGCGCGAGTCCAAGCAGCCCCATCATGATCACCGTGATGAGCGCTCCCAGAACGGTGAACACGGGCCTTGAGGTGCGGTCGGCGGCCAACCCGAAGAACGGCTGGGAGAACGCGGACGACAGGTTGAACGCGCTGCCCAGAAGCCCGGCGAGCGCCAGCGAGAGACCGAACTTGGCAACCACCAGCGGCAGCAGGGGCGCCAGGAAAGCGGCATAGAGATCGTTGGTGAAGTGGGCGAAAGTCAGGGCGCCCAGGCGGGACCATAGCGGTGCGCGCGGTCGCCCCGGGTTCACAGAAGCAGCGCCAGGACGATCGAGATCGAAACGAAACTCGCGACCGTGGTCAGGAAGACCGCGCTGGCCACGAAGTCCGGGACGGCGTCAAACTGCGCCGCGATCAGAAACGCGTTGATCGCGGTCGGCATCGCCGTGGACATCACCGCGACGTCGCGGGCCAGTCCGGTGATGCCAAACCACGGCGCAAGCGCGGCCACCAGCAGAGGGGAGACGACGAGTCGCAGGACTGTCGCCACTCCCAGCGGCGCGTTCACGGCCGAGGGCCGTGCCTGGGAAAGCTGCACCCCCAGGGTGATGAGCAGCACGGGAATCGCGCCCTGGGCCATGAGCTCGATCGGGCGCCACAGCGCAACCGGCACCGTCCACCCCTGGTACGCGAAAACCACGCCCGCGACCGCAGCATAGATGAGCGGCAGGCGGAAGATGTCGAGGACGGCGCGGACGGGCTTGTTCCGGCCGGATGAGGCCAGGAACACCCCCACGGAGTGCATGAGGATCGCCGAGACGACGAAGATGAGCGTGGCCAGGCGCACCCCCTCGTCGCCAAACGCAAATAGGCTCACCGGAAGCCCGTAGTTACCCGCGTTGTAGAGAACCGTTACGAGCGCCAGCCCGCTGCGTTCGACCGGCGCTAACCGCATCAGGCGCCCGGCAAGCAGCGCGACGACGAGCAGCACGGCAAACTGCGCAACGATAAGCCCCACCAGTCGCGCGGCGGCAGCCGCCGACACGTCGGTTCGCACCAGCGCCGCAAACACCAGGCTGGGCGTGAGCAGGTACATCGTCACGCGGGAGAGCGACTGGATTTCGATGGGGACGAGACGGGCGAGCAGGTACCCGGCCGCTATGAGCACCATTATGGGCAAGATGACCGAAAGCAATGTCACTACGATCCCCTGTCGGAGCGCCGTCCCGGGCGCGCCGTGCTAACGAGCTCGGAACGCCGGGCGCGACGGCCGCTTTGGACGCTTGGCAACCTTCGCCCGTCTCTTGTCGTCCTTTGCGGGAAGGGTCTCCTCCCAGGTGACGATGCTGTGGAAGTACTGGCGGTCTCCCTCCTCCAGCCCCCGGGTTACCTCGGTGATGTGCATCGTTCGCGCCTTGAACTCCTTGATCGCGTGCTCCACGGCTGCCTCGGGCTTCGCGTCGTTGCCGCAGGTGAAGATGTCGAGGGCAACGTATCCGTACTCCGGCCACGTGTGGACGGAGAGGTGCGACTCCGAGATGACGACCACGCCGGAAACGCCGTTGGGGTTGAACCGGTGGAAGGAGATTGACCAGACGGTGACCTGCGCCGCCTCGGCGGCACGCACCAGGATCTGCTCAACCGTCTCGACCTTGCCGATGATCTCGGGATTGCATCCCGAGGCCTCAACGATGTAGTGGTGCCCGATCGGATCCATCTCCCACCTCCCCCGCGCGCAGATCTACGGCGCCTGCACGAATCCTAACTAGATGCGCATCCGCGGATCCAGCGCGTCCCGGATGGCATCGCCGAGCAGGTTGAACCCGAGCACGGTCATCATGATGGCCAGCCCGGGAAACATCACGCTGTGCGGCGCTAGGCGTATGTACTGCCGGGCGTTGCTCAGCATCGAGCCCCATTCCGCGGCCGGCGGCTGAGCGCCGAGGCCCAGAAAGCCCAGGGCGGCCGCCGAGAGAATAGCTGAGGCGATCTGCAGCGTGGACTGCACGATGATCACGGCCAGCGTGTTGGGCAGCACGTGGCGCCAGATGATCCGGACGCTGGTTGCCCCCACCGCCCGCGCGGCGTCCACGAACTCCTGCGAGCGCAGCGAGAGGACCTGCCCGCGCACCAGCCGCGCATAAACGGGGATTGAGACGATCCCCACCGCCACCATGACCTGGACGAGGCCCACCCCCAGGATAGCGACGAGCACGATCGCCAGCAGGACGCCCGGAAACGCCAGCATGACATCAATCAGGCGCTGCACCAGAAGGTCCGGCAACCCGCCGAAGTAGCCGGAGATGGCGCCGACCGGAACGCCGATCCCCACGCCGATGGAAACGGCGATGACGCCAATCACCAGCGAGAGGCGCGCACCGTAGATGATGCGACTCAGCATGTCGCGCCCCAGTTCGTCCTGGCCCAGCAGGTGCCCGGGGCCCGGCCTTTTCAGGCCGGATTCAAGTTCGATCTCGTAGGGGTCGTACGGCGCCAGCACCGGCGCGAAGAGGCCCGCGCTCAGGAACATGGCCAGGATCGCCAGGCCCACCAGGCCGGCCCGGTTGCGCCGGAACTGGACCCACACCATCCGGACGCGGGAGCGCGATAGGGACCTAGTCATAGTGGATCCGCGGGTCCACGACCGCGTATAGCACGTCAACCATGAGATTAACCAACACGAACGCCATCGCGACCACCAGCACCGAGGCCTGCACGATGGGATAGTCGCGGGACAGGATGCCTTCAACCAGCAGCCGGCCGATGCCCGGCCACGCAAACACGGTCTCCGTCAGTACGGCCCCGGAGAGCAGCGTGCCCATCTGCAGGCCAACCACGGTGATGACCGGGATCAATGCGTTGCGGAACGCGTGGCGGTTGACGACGGCGGCCTCCGCCAGGCCTTTGGCGCGCGCCGTGCGGATGTAGTCGGACCGCAACACCTCCAGCATGCTGGAACGTGACATGCGCGCGATGATGGCAGGCGTCGACATGCCCAGCGTGACCGCGGGCAGCACAAGGTGCGCCATGCCCCCGGTCCCCACGGCAGGCAGCCACCCAAGCCAGACCGCGAAGATCAGGATGAGCATCAGGCCGGACCAGAATACCGGCATCGAGAGCCCGACCAGAGCCACGAGCATGACCGCCGTATCCATCCACGAGTAGGGACGGATGGCCGAGATGATGCCCGCCGAGACTCCGACGACAATGGCGACGCACAGACCGGCCGTTGCCAGTCTGATGGTGTTGGGCAAACGCGCCGCGATCTCCCCGGCCACCGGCGCTTTGGACCGCACCGAACGCCCGAAGTCGCCGCGCAGCACGTTCGCCATGAACGTGGCGAACTGCTTCAGCAGGGGCCGGTCCAGGCCCATGTCCTTGCGGATCCCCTCGACGAGCTCCTGAGTCGCCGCCTCCCCGGCGATGATCCGCGCAGGATCGCCGGGAACGAGCCGCACCATGGCAAACACCATGAACGCCACGCCAAGGATGACGGGGATGGCAAGCAGGAGCCGTTTGACGATGTACGCCCACATCTTCAGCAGCCGTGAGAAGGGGAGGGCACAGACCCCCTCCCCCCTCGTCCTTCCTTCTACGCGTGTCGGATCTCTGCGCTAGCGCCGTATCCAGGCCTTGAACAGCTCTATGCGCTCCGCGGGATGGACGACCACCCCCTGCGCGGTGTGCCTGATGCCGGTCACCTGCGACTCACTGTGCAGGAAGAGCCAGGGCGCGTCGTCCATGATGAGCTTCATGCTCTCGGCATAGATCTTGTTGCGCCCCGCCTGATCGATTGTAGTCCGGCCACGATCGAGCAGCGCGTCAACGCGATCGTTCTTGTAGAAGCTCCGGTTGGAGCCCGTCGGCACCCACTGCGACGAGTGGAACAGAGCGTAGAGGCCGTAGTCGGCGTCCCCGGTCACCGTACCCCACCCGAGCATGTACATCTGGACGTCGTTCTCGGGTTGCGGCCGGTTGGTGTAGGCCAGGTAGGCTCCCCACTCCATCGTCCTCAGTTCGAGTTCGATGCCCGCGCGGCGCACGAGGCCCTGAATGCTGGCAGCGATCTCGGCGTCGCGGATGTACCGCCCGGACGGATGGTGGAACACGGCGCGCAGCGGGCGGGCCCTGCTGTAGCCGGCCTCACGCAGTAGCGCCTCGGCCCGCTCCAGGTCCCATTCGTAGGTCATGATCTTGGAGTAACCCTCGACAGCCGGGACAATCGGCGCATCGGAGACGCGGGCCGTTCCATTCAGGGCATAGTTCACGATCGCCGTCTTGTTCACCGCGTGGTTCAGTGCCCGGCGGAGGCGCCCGTCGTTGAAGGGCGGCCGCGTCACGTTGAAACCCACGTAGATCGTGCGCAGGCTGTCGTTGACCGAGACGGTAAAGTCCCGGGCGGTCTTCAACCGCTCGATCTCGCGCGGAGGTATACGCACGGCCACGTGAATCGAGCCCGCTTCCAGGGCCGCCACGCGCGCGCCGTCATCGGGGATCACGCGGAACTGCACCTCGTCCAGAAACGCCTTCTCCCCCCAGTAGTCGTCGTTGCGGGTCATCACCACGCGATCGCCGCGCACCCATTCCTTGAACTTGAAGGGGCCGGTTCCCACGGGCTGCCGGGCATAGTCCGCGCCCAGCCGCCGGACGGCGGTCGGGCTCTGCATGCCGATGGAGCTGTGGGTGAAGTGCGCCAGCAGCGGCGCGAACGGGGCATCGGTGACCAAACGGATCGTCGAGGAGTCAACTACCGTGACGCTCGTCACGCGGCTGATGAGAAACCGGAACGGCGCGCGGGTGGCCGGATCGAGCATGCGATCGAGGTTGAACTTGGCCGCCTCGGCGTCAAACGGGGTCCCATCATGGAACCGAACGCCCGTCCGCAGCCGGACCGTCCACGTCCGCCCGTCCGCGGACACGGTGTGCCCAAGGGCCAGCATCGGCACGATTCGCCCCTCGGGGGTAAGCCTGTAGAGGGACTCGACCATGTGCTCCGACACGGTCGCGCTCGGGGAATCGGTAATCATGGGCGCGTCGAGTGTAACCGCGTCCACCCCAGATCCAACGATGAGCGTCCCGCCGCGCGTGGGCGTCACCGCCGGCGCCGCGGCCGCGGAGATTACGAGCGCGCCGGTCAGGGCAATGGCAGCAATAAGTGCCATGAGTCTTCGCACTATATCTGATCCCTCCTTCGCAATCCGTAGGTATCCTGTCCGTTCAGCGTGGAGCGGGTGCTTCCTGCGTTCGCTCGTCGGCACCCTGAATTCTTATTCTAAGGCAATCGCCGCAGCGCGACAAGTACTCCGGATGCCGCCAGGGTAACAACCGCCCCGGCCAACGTGACGCCCACCGCGATCGCAACCCACGCGCGCGGCCTGTTCATCCCCAGCAGCCATGCCAGCAACGTTCCCGAATAGGCTCCGGTGCCCGGGAGCGGCACCGCGACGAACAACGCCAGGCCCAGGAGCTCGTACCGCTCAACGAGCCCGGCGCCCCTCGCCCGCACCCGCACAACCGCCCGCCGGACCGGTGCGAAGCGAGAGAACCATCGGTCATAGAACAGCTCGAGCGCGTAGTACCCGGGAACGATGATGGCGCAGTTGGCCGCCACCGCAATCGCCATGGCCGCCAGTGGATGCAGTCCCAGCGCGATTCCAAGCGGGATCGAACCACGCAACTCGATCCAAGGAACAAACGTCAGGGCCATGACCCCCAGCGCCTGCTCGAACGCGCTCAGGCCCTCTAGCCAGTGCCTCGCCTGAAAGAGCACGCCGGCGTAGTTCACGCGCCGGGGGAAGGTCCGTGCCCGGCGCCGTCGTCGCCCGGCGCATCCAACCGCCTGCGCCCGCGGGAGCTGTACATGGCGGTATCCGCGCAGTGGATGAGCGCGTCGGCGTCGGTGCCGTCCTCTGGAACCACGGCGATGCCCACGTCCAGGCCGAGGAACCGGCGCTTGGTGCCAACCAGAAACGGGGTCTGGGCCATCAGCGCTTCCAGACGGGCCGCTGCGGCCTCGGCACTCCGGCGCGCGGTCCGGGGCATGATGATGGCGAACTCGTCCCCGCCGTACCGGAAGACCAGGTCGCCGGGGCGCACCGCGCCGTCCAGCAGCCGGGCGAACTGCTGGAGCACCAGGTCGCCGGCCAGGTGACCATGGTCGTCGTTGACGGCCTTGAAATCGCTCAGGTCGAGCAGCAGCAGGCTGAACGGCGTGGCGTCGCGGGCTTCTCGCCTGAACTCCTCCTCGAGGCGGATCCGGAAGTGCCGCCGGTTGTACAGCCCGGTGAGCGGATCGGTGATGGACAGGCGTTCGACGGCCACCAGGGCCTCTTCGAGCCGGCGGTTCGTGTCAGCGTGGCGTTCGCCGGCCGCACGGGCTTCGTAGTTGCCCTTGAGCGCGACGCTCGCCAGCAGCCACGACGCGAACCCCAACAGCGCGCCGGCCTCACGGAACACATCGAACATCAGGGCGATAACCATGCCCGCCAGCGCCATGCTGGCTGACAGTACCAGGATGCGGAGGGCCATTCCAGGGGTAATCGGCAGCCTGCCGTCTTGCTGCGCCATCGTTCGGGAGAGGACGAACACCAAGTTGGCCAGGGCGTGAATCCCGCCGGCAAGAAGGAACCAGGCCAGCATTCCCGTGGTTACCCCTCCCGCTCCCAGCGGGGCAACCGAGGCCGCCAGAAACAGACTGATGCTGACGTTCCCCAGATCGTATGCGGCGCGCCAGATCGGCCGCCTCGCGCGAATCCAGAAGACCAGCAGCCCCAGCAGGCTCAGTACTAGGGAGGCCTCCCAGCCGAAAAGGAACAGCGCGGCAAGCGAGATGCCGCCCTGCGGGTGATACGTAACGCCCCTCGGCAGCGGGAAGACGATCACACCGGAGAGCAGTGACACGGTGCCGAAGAGCAGCCACACGTGCCACGGAAGAACGGGAAGGCGTAGCAGCGCCGCTGCCACCAGCGCCAGACCGGCGGCTCCGACCACGCCGCACAGCCAGCGGAAGCGCAGCGGGAAGTCCTGTGTGCTCGCGCCGTTCGCACTCACGGGCTGCTCCATGGACGCACCTCTCCTACCCTCCGAGCTCGTGGAAGAAGCGGATCGTCGCTTCAATCCCCTGCCTGAAGTTGGCCAGGGCGAACTTCTCGTTCGGCGCGTGCAGGTTGTCGTCGGGCAGGCCGAAGCCCATCAGGACCGTGGGAACTTTCAATGCCCGGTCGAAGGCAGAAACCACCGGAATGCTGCCCCCGCTCCGCGTGTAGACCGGGGGCACGCCAAAGACCGCCTCCAGTGAGCGTGCCGCCGCGCGCACCGGCGGCGCGTCGGGAGACACAATAACGGGCGGCGTCGACGCGAGATGACGCACCTCCACGCGCACCCCGGGCGGCGCCTGGCGGCGCACGAACCGTTCTAGTTGCTTGAAGATCCGCTCCGGACGCTGGTCCGGCACCAACCGCATGCTCACCTTGGCCGTTGCACGGGACGGGATCACGGTCTTCATCCCGACGCCGGAGAACCCGCCGGCAATGCCGTGCACGTCAAGCGTCGGGCGGGCCCACAAGCGCTCCAGGATGGGGTAGGCCTCTTCGCCCGGGGCCACGGTCGTTCCGATTTCGTTGCAGAACGCGGCCTCGTCGAAGGGAAGTCGCCCATGCGGACCGTTCGGCGTCATCTGGCGGACGAACCCTTCCATAGTATCCGGGAATCCGAATGCGGCCCCGCCGGTCCTTGAGCGCGGCCAGGACCTGCGCCAGCGCTCCAACGGCGTTGGGCGCCGCGCCGCCGTACTGGCCCGAGTGAAGGTCGGAGCGGGCCCCGATGACCTCGATCTCGGCGTAGAGCAACCCGCGCAGCCCAGTGGTGAGCGTGGGCAACCCGGGCGCGAACAGCGCGCCGTCGCTGACCAGGGCGGCGTCGGCAGCCAGGGCCCTACGGTGCCGCGGGATGTAGGTGGCCAGGGATGGGCTGCCGATCTCCTCCTCGCCCTCCAGCAGGAACTTCACATTGACCGGCAGCGAGCCCGCGGTGCGCAGGATCGCCTCCACCGCCTTAACGTGGGTGAACAACTGCCCCTTGTCGTCGGAGGCGCCGCGCGCGTAGAGCGCACCCTGCTCAACCGTGGGTTCAAACGGCGGGGAGTTCCAGAGATCCAGCGGATCAGGCGGCTGCACGTCGAAGTGGCCGTA
>JBKJJG010000190.1:0-2432 GCA_046598155.1 bacterium
CCAAGGCAAAAGGATTGCGCCAGGCCCGCGTCTTCTCCCACCACGTCTTTCGCACCGCGCTGATCCCGATCATTACAGTGCTCGGCGTGCAGGTCGGCAGCCTGCTCGGCGGCGCCGTAATCACGGAGACGGTCTTCGCGTGGCCGGGCCTAGGCTATCTCACGGTCCAGGGAGTCTATCAGCGCGACTATCCGATCGTGCAGACGGCGGTCCTCCTGTCGGCGGTCGTCTTCGTGGTCGTTAACTCGATCGTCGACATACTCTATATCGTCCTGGACCCGCGCATTCGATATGCGTAGCGTGCGCCGCCACACCACACGGCACCCGCTCGGGGCCGCCGGGCTGGCGATCTTCCTCGTCGTAGTTGCCATCGCCATCGCGGCGCCGCTCATCATGCCACGTAGTCCCTACCGACAGGCGATCGCGAGCCGTCTCCTTGCTCCCGGCGCTTCCATCGAGGGCCACACGTTCTGGCTGGGTTCTGATCACCTCGGCCGTGATGTCCTCAGCCGAATCATCCAGGGCTCACGCCTGTCATTGCTAATAAGTGTGACGTCCGTGGCCGGCGGCGCCCTTCTCGGCGTTGGCGTAGGCTTGGTAACGGGCTACATGGGTGGCTGGCTCGACCGCGTGATGATGCGCGTTCTCGATCTCCAGCTGGCCCTGCCGTTCATCTTACTGGCCCTGCTGATTGTGGCGTTCTGGGGGCCGTCGGTGCCCAACATCATCTTTACGTTCATCATTACGAGCTGGCCCTTATATGCCCGTGTGGTACGATCTCGGGTACTCATGATCCGGTCGCTGGAGTACGTCGAGGCAGCGCGGGCGGTGGGTCAAACGTCTGTCGGAATCATCCTTCGGCATCTATTTCCCAACACTGCCAGTTCCGTCGTTGTTCTGGCGTCCTTCCAGATGGCCCAGATCCTCATCGTGGAAGGCGCGCTGAGCTTTCTGGGGCTGGGGGTGCAGCCGCCGAACCCATCTTGGGGCAGCATGCTGGCGGAGAGCCGCGAGCACATCGAGACCGCGTGGTGGTTGAGCACCTTCCCCGGTCTGGCGATCCTGCTAGCGGCGACCTCGATCAACCTGCTGGGCGACGCTCTGCGCGATGCCCTCGACCCGCAACTGCGCTCGATTTCTTGAAGACTAGGCCTGGCTCCATCCATATCGAGATTTGGTTCAAGCTCCGGAGACGATCGTTCATGGCCGATCAGGAGAACCTTGGACGACCGGGGGAGCTCTTCGACGAATCCTTCGCCGGCGGAGATCCGAGCCCGCCACCCGGCCATCTACGCAGCGGCCGCCGCAGGAGAGGAGCGCGGCGGGCACGCCGGCATGATCGAGGCGATCCGTCAGATGGGCAGCACCGACCGTTCCCGCTACCGGCCGCGCCCGGAGGCGCAACGGAGCTACGATGACATCTATCGCGACTACCTAGATCTCGCCCGGCATTTCGGCGAAGGCGGCACGGAGGTGATGAAGCGCCTGCGCCGGCTCCGGGCGGAGGCGAGGTGAACGGTTGCCGGTCCTGAAGCTGCGCAGCTACATCCCCATGGGCGCCCCGGCGCGGCGCGAGCCCGCCGACGGCACCGAGTCGCCGCTGCGCGTTATCCTGGGCTTCGAGCCGGCCTGGTTCCACCGGCGGTGCGGCGTGGACTTCTCCGAGCGGTGGCACCGTGATCCGTACTACCGGCGCGATGCGCTGGCCGCGATGAAGCGCGAGCTGTGCCGGGCCTTCCCTAGCGCCGGTCAGTGGAGCCCGGACCGGGACGGCGACCTGGCCACCCTCTCGGGCTGCTACGGCATCTGCGTAATCCCAGCGGCCTTTGGCCTTCCCATGCGCTACGCCTCCGACCGCTGGCCGCTGCTCGACCCCGAGGGTGTGCTCCCGGCGGAGCAGGTGGAGCGCCTGGACCCCTCCCGGGCGCTGGATAGCCCACTGGTGGCCGACATCTTCCGGCAGATGGATAGCATTGAGCGCGAGTGGGGCCGCATAGACGGCTACCTGAACTGGCAGGGCGTCCTCAACAACGCCTTTCATATCCGCGGCCAGGAGATCTTCCTGGACATGCTGGAGCGGCCCGGCCTGGCTCACCATCTGTTCTCGGTGATCTGCGAGACAATGATCCGGCTGGCGGCGATGGTCCAGGAACGGCAGCGCCGGTCCGGGTTTCCCGTTGACCAGTTCGACGTGAGCAACTGCACCACGAACATGGTCTCTCCACGCACGTACAGGGATATGCTATTCCGCTACGACGAGCGAATCGCACGGAGCTTTGCGCGCTTCGGGGTCCACACCTGCAACTGGAACGTGACCCCCTACCTTGGGGCCCTGCGGGGGCTGCCCGACGTGGGTTACCTGGACATGGGTATGGCGTCCGACCTGCGCAAGGCGCGGGAGACGTTCCCGGAGGCCCGCCGCGCGGTGCTCT
>JBKJJG010000261.1:0-2975 GCA_046598155.1 bacterium
ATGGTGCCGCACAGTTTGCGGAGGGCCTGCGACATGAGGCGCGCCTGCAGTCCGACATGAGCATCGCCCATCTCGCCCTCCAGTTCCGCGCGCGGCACCAGGGCGGCCACCGAGTCCACGACGACGACGTCCACGGCGCCGCTGCGCACGAGGGTCTCGGCGATTTCCAGGGCCTGCTCACCGCTGTCGGGCTGGGAGAGGAGCAGGTTGTCCACGTCCATCCCCACTGCCCTGGCATAGACCGGGTCGAGCGCGTGCTCGGCGTCAATGAACGCCGCGACGCCCCCTTCGCGTTGTGCCTCTGCGATGATATGGTAGCCGAGCGTGGTCTTGCCCGACGCCTCAGGGCCGTATATCTCGACCACGCGTCCCCTGGGAACGCCGCCGACGCCCAGCGCCAGATCGAGACCTAGAGCCCCGGTCGAGATGACCTCGACCTGAAGCCTCGCGCTGGCTTCGCCTAGCCTCATGATGGCGCCCTTGCCGAACTGCTTCTCTATCTGGGAGAGGGCCAAGTCCAGAGCCCGTTGGCGCTCAGTCATCTTCTGTGACCTCCCCGGGAAGCGCTGGCCCAAGAATACCAAACAAATGTTCGCTCGTCAATCCTGCAATAGCGCGCCACCCTGGCCGATATACTAGATTTGGGGCCTATTCGCCCGTGGAGTTCAACCCGTGGCCCAGCAGGACCTTTTCCCGTCGCGTGTAAACCGGCCCGTCAGGCGTCAGCCGGCTTTCCATGACCGTGACTGCCCCAACCCACTCCCGACCGATCGCGGCATCGCGGTGCGCCCGTACGGCCCGCACCATGTCTCCCCACTGCCGGTTGTCCTTCACGCGGCCCAGGGTCAGGTGGGGGCGGAACGGTTTGGGATCTGCCGGAAGCCGTTCCCGGTCCAGCGCGGACTTCACCTCGCCGGCCAGGTGCCCCAGTGCCTCGGACCCCTCGGTGCATCCGAGCCAGATCACCTGGGGCCGCTCCAGACTCGGAAAGGCGCCCAGGCCGCCGATCAGCACGGAGAAGGGCTTGGTCCGGCTGACCGCACTGCGCGTTGTGATGACCGCGCGGGCCACCTGCGCGGCCGGGATCTCGCCCAGGAAAGACAGGGTGTAGTGCAGGTTCTCCGGCTTGATCCATCGGAGAGTCGCCCCGGCCGTACGCAGCCGCTCCTGCACTTCGGCCACCAGGCGCCGGGACTCGTCGCTCAACTCGATCGCGATGAAGGTCCGGTAAAGCGTCATCGTTCAACCAGGGAGAGCCGGATGAGGTTGAGCGCGGCCTGCGCGGCCAGGTGGCGTATCCCCGCTCTGCCGGCCTCGACGCCGAATCGCCACTCCTCGGCTCGCGTGCCGGTGCCGGTGGTGATGGCGAGATGTACCAACCCGACCGGCTTGGCAGGCGTGCCGCCGTCGGGACCGGCTATGCCGGTGACGGCCACACCGATGCGAGCACCCGTCCGGGCTCGTGCGCCCTCGGCCATCGCCCTGGCCACCTCGGCGCTGACCGCGCCGTGCGCAGCGATGAGTCCTGCCTCCACGCCCAGGTCGTGCACTTTGGCCTCGTTGCTGTAGGCCACAAACCCCGCCAGCAGGAACGCCGAGCTGCCGGGGATCTCGGTCAACCGCGAGGCCAACAGACCCGCGGTACACGACTCCGCGATCGCCAAGGTGAGCCCTCTCTCGATGAGGAGCCGGGCCGTTGCGGCCTGCAGCGTCTCGTCGTCTGCGCCGAAGACCGCGTCCCCCAGCCGGTCCCTGAGGCCGGCCTCGGCCCGGTCTATAAGGTCCGCGGCGGCTGCAGGCGGGCCCTTGGCGGTGATCCGCAGGTGAACCTCCCCCAGCTTGGCAAGCGGCGCCACGGTTGGGTTGTCGCCGTGAATGAGGTCCCGAACCCGTTCCTCGACCAGCGACTCACCCATGCCGGCGATGCGCAGCACGCGCGACCGGATGACCTGATCTCCGCCGCGCTCGGCCAGCCAGGGCACCAGCCCATCGGCGACCAGTACCTCCATCTCCGCCGGCACGCCGGGGAACATGAAAACCACCCGGCGGCCAATGGGGACGATCAGCCCCGGCGCGGTTCCTCTTCGATTTGTAATAACCTGTGCCCCAGACGGTATCCTGGCCTGCCGGAAGACCGACTCCACCGGCGTCCGTCCGCGACTGGCAAAGAAGGAGGCGATCCGGTCGGCGGTTTCCGCGTGGTGGACCAATGGAAGCCCTGCGGCAAGAGCCACCGCCTCAACCGTCAGGTCGTCTTCGGTAGGTCCCAGGCCTCCGGTGGTGATCACCAGATCGGACCGCGCCAGCGCGAGTTCCACCGCTCCTCGGACGCGATCGAGGTTGTCGCCCACGGTCTGCTTCGCGAGCACGTCCACGCCCCATGACGCCAGGAGCCGCGCCAGGTAGGTCGCGTTGGTGTCGGTGATCTGCCCGAGGAGCAGCTCGGTACCGACGGAGATCAGCTCAGCGCGCATCGCGTCCTTGTTGATTCCCGGTGTCGCTCACGGCGCCGCGCCCGGCTGGAACGTCTGGTCCACGACCTCACCCGAACGCCCGTAGGTTCCCAGGACGGAACCGTTCACGATCACGGTGATGGCTCCGGCGTTGCCCGCGCGGAGCGAGATCGGGGTCCGGCTCTGCCACCGCATCACCCCTCCGGCGCTGATGAACCCCTCGAAGAGGGACCCTGCCCCGGTCTGCACCAGCAGCCACGACCGGCCCGAGGCCCGCACCTCGACGGTCACCTCAGGAATCTGTGCTTCCGGCGGAGCCATGGCCGGGGATGGGATCGGAGATGGAATCGGGGTCGGGGCCGCGGGCGTCGCCACGCTGGCCGGTGGGCCGGACGGCGGTACGGGCTGCGCGAACTCCCACAGCTGCCGGGCCAGGAGAACGATCGCCGCAAGAACAACGAGGAATGCCACCAGCCCGAGGAAGATAACCCGCCGCTTCAGGGGCGACGTGGTTGTCACCGG
>JBKJJG010000169.1:0-2598 GCA_046598155.1 bacterium
CTTGAGGGACGCGGTCACCGCGCACCGGGCCGCCAGACCGCAGCCCTGGGGGCAGTAGGGCCGCGATCGCGGGCGGCAGCCGCCGGGGATCGCTCTCGTGCCGGGTCAGCCAGGCGAACGCCTTCACGCCGAAGCGGAACGAAGTGGGCGTCCAGTCAAGCCACTGTTGGGCGCGTTCCAGGGGTTGCAGGGCGTGGTAGCTCGCGTCCACCTCGACCGCGGGGAAGACGCCGGCGTAGTGTGCCAGACGGGCCCTCGGATCGGTCTTGGTACCGCGCGGGTAGAAGTCGCTGGCCACAACGCCGCGGTCTGCCCACGAGCAGGTACCCACAAAGACCTCGCACCCTCGGACGGTGATCGGGGCGGTCTTCGGGACGCCGGCGGGTTCCGGGAACGGGCTCACAGCGGAACTGTTCGCGCGCGCCTGTCGGCTCCCTTCGCGGCGTGTTCGTCCGGAGCCGGCGCGTCCGCCGCGTGTTTGACACTGCCTGCGCGCCGTGACTATAATGTCCTGGGCTCTTGCCCTCTTTTTTTGCGCCTGATCATCCTCACTACCTGGAAGGGGATTGCCGTTGAGAGCGCGTCTCGGCGTCCGTCTGGTCATCATCTTCGTTCTGGGCCTTGCCGCGATACAGGTGGCGTTCCGGCCGCTGACGTTCGTCGGCCTTATGCCGGTCTTCGGCAGCCCGGGGCTACGCATGAACCTGGGCCTTGACCTCAAGGGCGGGACCCTGCTCGTGCTGGAAGGGCAGGATACGCCGACCACTCAGGCCACGCCCGAGGCGGTAGATGCCGCGATGCGGGTAATCGAGAAGCGCATAGATCAGTTGGGCGTGGTGGAACCGACGATTCAGCGGCAGGGCCTGAAGCGCATCATCGTGGAGTTGCCCGGAATCCAGGATCCCGATCGGGCGATGAAGCTAATCGGGAAGACGGCGCTGCTGGAGTTCGTGGACACCGGTGCGCAGTCGCTGCCCGAGGGCGCGCACTGGAGCCCGGACGGCAAGACGGTAATCCTCCCCGAGCGTCCCGGCGCGCCCCAGCCCTCGGGCCAGGCCGGCGCCACACGGTCGTTGCCCCTGGCCAAGAAGGTGATACTGACCGGGGCAGACCTGGAAAGCGCGCAGGCCGGCTTCGACCAGAACAGCGCCGAACCCATTGTTAACTTCAAGTTCCGAGGCAAGGCCGCCAAGACGTTCGAGGACTACACGGCCGCGAACGTCGGCAAGTATCTTACGATAGTGCTCGACAACGAGGTCATATCGTCGCCGGTCATCCGTGATCGCATCTCCGGTGGGAGCGGACAGATCAGCGGCGGTTTCCGCGTCATCGAGGAGGCCCGCGACCTGGCCGTTCTCCTGAGGGGCGGGTCTCTGCCCATCCCGGTAGAGGTGGTGGAGAACCGCACGGTCGGGCCTCAGTTGGGCCGCGACTCGATTGACAAGAGCCTGCGGGCATCGAGCGTCGCGCTGCTGGCGGTGGGGCTCTTCATGGCGCTCTACTACGGCCTGCCCGGACTCATGGCCGACTTCGCGCTGGCCCTCTACCTGCTGGTTTTGCTGGCGCTGCTGAGCGGCTTGGGCGCAACGCTCACGCTGCCCGGCATCGCCGGGATCGTCCTCTCCATCGGGATGGCAGTTGACGCCAACGTGATCATCTTCGAGAAGGTCAAGGAGGAGCTGCGCGCCGGCAAGAGCCTGCGTGCGGCAATAGCGGCGGGTTGGAGCCGGGCGACGACCACGATCCTGGATTCCAACGTCACCACGCTGATCGCAACGACGGTGCTGTTTCTGTTGGGTTCCGGGCCGATCCGCGGCTTCGCGGTTACGCTCAGCATTGGGGTGCTGGTGAGCATGTTCACCGCGATCATCGTCACGCGGGCATTCGTGGACGCTGCCGCGGCGGCGGGTCTCGGGCCACAGTTGGCCCGCCTGGCCGGGAGGGTTGTGCGATGACCACCCGGACCTGGGACATAATCGGCAAGCGGCGATGGGGATATGCTTTCTCCCTGCTCCTCATCATCCCCGGCGTGATCGCGCTCATCGCTAACTCGGCCGCAGGGAGGGGCGCGCTCGACTGGGGCGTGGACTTCACGGGCGGCAACTTCTTCCAGTTGCAGATGGAGAGGCCGTTCACAACCGGCCAGGTCCGTACGGTCGTGGACCGATTTGCCGCCGGCCAGAGCGTCATCCAGAAGGAGGAGCAGGAGGTCCTGATCCGCACCAGGCCGCTGCCCTCTGAGGCGAAGAGCGGTCTCCTCGCCGCGCTCAAGCAGGAGTTCGGCAAGGTCACCATCCTGCGCGAGGACGAGGTCGGCCCCAAGATCGGACGAGAACTGCGCAACATAGCCATCATCGGGGTGCTGATCGGCCTTGCGCTGCAGGTGCTCTACGTCTCCTACCGGTTCAAGTCCTTCCGATTCGCCCTGGCGGCGGACATCGCGCTGCTGCACGATCTGCTCGTAGTCGTGGGGATCTTTGCCATTACGCGGAAGGAGGTCAACAGCGCCTTCGTGGCGGTGCTGCTGACCGTCGTCGGTTACTCGATCAACGATACGATCGTGGTGTTCGACCGGATTCGCGAGAACCTGGCCATGCG
>JBKJJG010000171.1:0-3324 GCA_046598155.1 bacterium
ATCGAGAATCCCGCCAGCGAAATGCCGGTGGCCGCGGTGTCCAGCCCGGAGCCCCTGCGGCGGGCCGCGGTTACGCCGAGTCCGACCCCGACTAGCGCCGCGAGCGAGAGAGCCGTCACCATCAGAAGAAACGTGTTCCCGAGGCGCCCGGCCACCAGTGTGACCACCGGCAGGCGGTAGGCAAATGAGAACCCCAACTGGCCGCGGACCACGTTCCAGGCATAGAGCGCCAATCGCACGGGTGCGGGCCGGTCGAGACCGAACTCCCGGCGCAGTTGCGCGACATACTCAGGAGGGGCCGGGTACTCGCCCAGGAGCGTGGCCACGGGATCGCCGGGAGCCAGCGAGATAAGAAGGAAGTTGACTACAACTACACCCAACAGCAGAGGGACGGCCTGCGCCAGCCGTCCCGCCGCGTACCGCCAGAGCGGCGTACTACCCGCCGTCACAACAACGCCCGTGCCACAACGCCCTTGCCACCCTCGCCGCGCGCGCCTCCGCCAGGACTACTTCTGAACCCACACCGCGTCCCAGCGGTCGCGTGCCTCCGCCCCGATCCAAACGCCCCGCAGCGTTGCGCGCGCGGCGTCTACCCCAATCTCGTCAAACAGCATCAGCGTCGGCAGGTCCGCCGCCAGGATCTTCGAGGCCTGGGCGTAGATCTTGCCCCGGGCAGCCCGGTCAGGCACCTCCGCGGCGCGGCTGAGGAGCGAGTCAACCTCGGGGTTCGAGTACCCCGTGGCGTTAACGAACGGCGTTCCCGGCGCCGCGGATGCGTAGATGCGGTGGTACCCGATCGCCGGATCCCCGCCGCTTGTGAAGGTCTGCACGGTCAGCTCGTAGTCGGGCCGGGTGTAGATGCGCTCGATCATGACGGCGCGGTCCATCGGCTGAAGGTCCACGGTGATGCCGATCGCGCGCAGGTTGTCCCGTATGATTGCCGCCGCCGCCGCGATCGGGGCGCGCGCCGCGTCGTAGACCATGCGCAGGCGCACGGGCCGTTCACCGCTGGCGCCCCTGGTAAGACCGGCCTCATCCAGCAGGGCGTTGGCCCGTTCGACGTTGTAGGGGTAGAGCCGGTTGAAGTCGGACTCGGGCGAGTGGGCCCACTTGAACCCATCGCCGAACGGGCCGCGGGCCGGCCTCGCGAGGTTGCCCATCGCCTGGGTGACGATCTGCACGCGGTTGATGGCCAGGGCCAGCGCCCTGCGCACCTTGGGGTTGTCCAGCGGAGCGCGGCGCGCGTTGATGAACACAAACCCCATCGAGGGTATGGGCTGGCCCAACCGCAGGCGGACGTTGGGGTTGCGCTTGAGCCGATCCACGTCGGTCTTGGGCAGGTAGAAGTCCGCGACCTGGTCCACCTCGCCTACCTCCAGCGCGGTCACGCGCAGGGCGGCGCCGGGGATGATCCGAAAGATCAGGCGGTCGAGATAGACGGGATCCCAGTACGCATCGTTGCGCTCCAGCACCAACCGGTCACCGCGCACCCATTCGCGGAACTTGAACGGGCCGGTGCCCACCGGGTCGTTGTTGCGGGAATGCCGCGTGATGTCCTCGCCCTGGTAGACGTGCCGGGGCAGGATGGGGCAATCGAAGACCGTCAGCAACCGCAGGAGCGGCGCGTAGGGACGCTTCAGCGTTATCTTGAGCGATAGTGGCGACGTCACGGTGATGGCCTCGAAGTTCTGGAAGGCCGGACGGAACCGACCGTGGTAGAGGCCCGTCACCTGCTCCATCGTGAACTTGACGTCCACAGCGGAGAAGGCCCGACCGTCGTGCCACTTGACCCCCCGGCGCAGCTCGAAGGCGTAGCTCAGCCCATCGGACGACACGGTCCAAGATGTGGCCAACCCCGGCTGGATCTCGCCGCGCGCGTCTATCCAGACCAGACCGCTGAAGATGCTAGCGGCCACCGCGCCGACGGCGTAGCCCGTGGTGATGCCCAGGTTGAGGGTTTCCGGATCGCTGCCGATGGCGACAACGGCCGAGCCACCACGCTGGGGCTCCGTGGAAGTTGCGGCGGCAACACCGGTGGCCAGGAGCGTGACCAGGAAAGCCGCCATCATGCGTGTGCGCATCGCTCAGTTCCTCCCGTGTGACAAGCAGGTATTCTGGTTCGTATTGTCCTCCTGGTTCATGACGGCCAACCGCTACGGGGCCAGGGGTTCTCGGCCCGGCCGCTGCCGCGTGTAGCGGGCCACAAAGCTGTGGGGCGACGGAAGCGGCGTCGCGCTCGCGTCCGCGAGTCTTACCAGGAACTCCGGCGCCAGCGCCCATCCTACGCTACCCAGGTTCTCCTCCAGTTGCTCGACGGTGCGGGCGCCAAAGATCGGCGCGGTAACCCCCGGCTGCTGGAGCAACCAGTTGAGCGCTACCTGGGACGGCGTCCTACCGGCCTCACGGGCCACTGCCTCTAGCTCGTCAATCACTCGCCACGCCTGCTCGGTCGCGCGCTGCTGTGGGAGGTCCTCGAACCGGTCCTGCCGGCCCGCCCGGCTGCCTTCGGGCGGCGCCTGGTCCTTTCGGTACTTGCCCGACAGCCACCCACCGGCCAGCGGCGACCAGGGGAGAACCCCTATGCCCTCCGACCGGCACAGCGGAAGAAGCTCCCACTCGGGGCTGCGTACCAACAAGCTGTACTCGGGCTGCAGGCAGTCCACCCGCACCCAGTCGTTCATGCGGCTCAGCATCACCGCCCGGTCCACCTGGGACGGCGTGAAGTTGGACGCCCCCAGGTAGCGGACCTTGCCCGCACGCACGAGATCGTCCATCGCGCGCAGGGTCTCCTCGAGCGGCGTGGCCGCGTCCCAACAATGCATCTGGTAGAGGTCTATGTGGTCGGTCCGCAGGCGTCGCAGGCTCCCCTCAACCGAGGCCATGATGTGAACCCGCGACAGCCCGCGGTCGTTGGGGTCCGGGCCCGTTGGGAAGAACACCTTGGTGGCGATCACCAGGTCGTCGCGGCGGCCGCGGCCAGCGATCCATCTCCCGAAGATGGTCTCCGCCTGGCCCCCGTTGTAGCTGTCGGCGCTGTCAAGGAAGTTGCCCCCGGCGGCGGCAAAGCGATCCAGCATCGCGTGCGCGGCGGTCTCGTCGGCCCCCCACCCAAAGGTCTGCGTGCCGAAGCAAAGTGCCGAAACCAGCACGCCTGTCCGGCCCAGGTATCGATATTCCATCGTTTCGCCTCCTTCCGAGAGGCCGGGGCCTCGGCCTACCACCCGGCCTCCGTCTACTGCCCTGCCTCGTCCAGCAGCAACACCGTCCGCAGCAATACCCCTGCTCCCAGCGCCGCATCTTCCCAGTCGGTCCACTCGCGATGGG
>JBKJJG010000255.1:0-5682 GCA_046598155.1 bacterium
CCGCCCTCGGCGTAGATCACGCGGAACCCGATGCCTGCCCCGCGGTAGAGCAACCAGTCGGCGCGCGTGCCCGCGAAGTTGCTGGGGATTGCCTGGTCCGGTTCGCCGTGGGCCCACCAGATGCGCGAGCCGTCCAGGCCGACCGTGATCCCCTCGGGCGTCTGGTAGGCGACCCCGCAGTTGGTCTCGAGGCGGCTGGCGCGGCCGTCGGAGTAGACCACGGCGATCTCGCACGGCAGGCGGGTAGTCAGGCTCCTGATCTGGGTGAAGGTCATGCCGATCTTAACCGGCCCGATCCCTTCGCCCGGCACGATTGACCAGACGCCGGGCGGCTGGGCGGCACCGGCGGTGGGGAGCAACAGGAGCAGGAGGACGACACGGGCGATCCGCGTCATGCGCCCATTCTACCTCCCCTGCGTGGCCGCGCGCAGCCGCTCCAGTATCTGTCCCAGCCGCTCGATCTCCTGGCTGTACCCGGTAAGGTCTCCGGCGCGCAGGCGCTCCTGCGCCCTGCGGTAGATGGCCAGGGCCTCCTCGGTCAGTGCGCGGATATCAGTCGCAGGCACCCCTGCCCCCGGCGGCGCGGCGGGAACCGGCACACCCGGCGCCGGACCGCGGAACAGCTCGGCCAGCGCGGCCTCCAGCGTGGGCGCCATTACAATCCGAGGGCCACTGGCCGCGATCACCCGCTTCAGTTCAGGCATCTGGCTCCGCTCCGCCTGAAGAAAGAGCGGCTCTACGTAGAGCAGGCCGTCCTCGATTGGAATTACCAGCAGGTTGCCGCGTATCACCTGCGATCCCAGTTGGTTCCACAGCGTCAACTGCTGTGAGATGAAGGGGTCCTGGTCTATCCGGGCCTCAACCTGCATCGGCCCGAAGACGACGCGCGCCTTGGGGAACCGGTAGACGATCAGCTCGCCATAGTGCGGCGGGTCGTTGCGCGCGGCCATCCAGGCGATCATGTTGTCCCGGCCAGAGGGAGCCATTGGCAGCATGAGCACGAACTCGGGCGCGGTGCCCTCGGCCAGCCGCATCGTCACGTAGTAGGGCTCGACCTGCACTGCCTCCCTGCCGACCAGCTCGCGCGGGATTGCCCACACGTCCTCCTTGTTGTAGAACACCTGTGGGTCGCGCATGTGAAACGTGGCGTAGACCTGCGCCTGGAGCTCGAACAGGTCCACGGGATAGCGCAGGTGAGCGGCGAGGGCTGGCGGCATCTGCGTCGCCGGCCGGAACAGGTCCGGGAAGATCGCGGCCAGGGTGCGGGTGATCGGCTCGTCCGGAATCATTTGGTAGAAGGTCACAGCGCCGTTGTAGGCGTCCACCACGACCTTGACGCTGTTGCGCATGTAGTTGACGTCGCCGTACCGTGTCGCGTACGGGTAGCGGTCGGTCGTGGTGTAGGCGTCAATGACCCAGAAGAGCCGGCCGTCGGCGAGCACCAGATAGGGATCGCGGTCGTAGCGCAGGAACGGCGCGATCCTTCCCACGCGGGTGGTGATCTGCCGGGCGAAGAGCAGCCGGCTGTCCCGGCCAATGTCGGAGGACAGCAGCAGCTTGGCGTCCCCGAACCGGTAGGCCAGAGCCAATCGCGCCAGGTAGCCGAGCCGGATCCCTCCCTGCCCGGCGTAGTGGGCGTATACGTTCTCGTCCCCGCGCGGGTAGTCCAGCTCCCGGACCTTGGTGTTTACGACCACGTAGTTCGTGGTCAACTCGCCGTAGTAGATCTCCGGCCGTGCAACCTCCATGCCAGGGACCGCTTCGGGCGGGATGTCCTTTATGAGAAACTCGGGCATCCCCTCCTCGGTGACGCGGTTGACCGGCGTCATCACCAGGCCGTAGCCGTGCGTGAAGACCAGGTGCTGGTTGATCCAGGTGCGGGCCTGCGGAGCCAGACGGTTGGTCGCCATCTCGCGCGCGGCAAGCATGACCTGCCGCTGTGCGCCGCCGATCGTGTAGCGGTCTATGTCCACGTCGGAGAAGGTGTAGTACTGGCGCAGCGTCTGCAACTGCCCGTAGGCTCGCAGCAGAGGCCGGTAGTCCCACAGGCGCACGTTCTCCACGGTGGCGCGGTTGCGGGCGATCGCCGCGGCGTCGAGCGGCGCGGTGCGGAACTCGCGCTCCCGCACCCGGTCCAGGCCAAATCCCCGCAGCGTTCCGGCAATCGCGTGCCGGATGAACGGCGTCTCGGCGGTCAGCTCACTGGGACGCACGCGCAGCGCCTGCACCAGGCCCGGGTACACTACCAGGCCCCCGGCCCAGGCCACGACGATCAGCGCCACCGTCCAGATCGCCAGGCGCACCGTGCGCAGCCAGGCGTTGGCGATCAGCAGCAACCCGCACGCCGCGAAGAGCACGGTCAGCACCCGCAGCACCGGCAGTACCGCGTGGACGTCGGTGAAAGCGGCGCCGAAGACCGGCCCGCGCGACGAGTAGAGGAGATCGAAGGCATCCAGCCAGAACCCGAAGCCGCGCGCCAGCACTGCCGCTCCCAGCAGCGCCGAGAGGTGCGCGCGCACCCGTGACGGCGCCGTCCACACCCCACGCAGCATCAGCCGGCCGTGGACCGCGCCGTACCCCAGCGCGACGGCGGCCGTGATGACCACGAGCCACCCGAACAGACCATCTGCCAGCATGCGGTAGACGGGCAGGCGGAAGACGTAGAAGCCCACGTCGCGGCCGAAGAGCGGGTCGGTCTCGCCGAACGGCCGGGCATGGAGGAACTGCTGAATGGCCACCCACTCGCGCGAGGCCGAAAGGCCGGCCAGCACCGCGACCGCGACCAGGGTCCACCGCAACCAGCGGATACGGCTGCCCCCCAAGGCCGCGAACGCGGGCCGGATGTTGACGAACGCCAGCAACCACACCGCGACCGCCACCGCGAGCGTCAGCGCGACCCTCGATAGGAACGGCACCCAGAAGACCCGCAGGTAGCCGACCTCGGCGAACCAGAGCCAGTCAGTGTACCAGCGCGCGATCGCCGGCCCCACCACGAAAAAGGCGGCGATGGCAATCCACAGTGCCAGCCGGATGCGTCGCATGCGTCAGCCGTCCTCTCCCCGCGTTGTCCGCTCCCGCGTTTGACTGCCCCTCTAGGAGACGATACGATATTCGCGATGGACGAGCCGATTACCCGCGAGCAGGCCGTCGAGGTGCTCAAGACCGTCTTCGACCCCGAGATCCCGGTGAACGTCTGGGATCTCGGACTGATCTATGACCTTCAGGCGGACGACGGCAGCGTCGCCGTCAAGATGACGCTTACCGCGCCGGGGTGCCCGGTCGGCCCGCAGATAGCCGCGGAGATCGAGGAGAAGATGCTTGCCGCCGGCGCGAAGCACGCTACCGTCAGGTTCGTATGGTCTCCGCCGTGGACCACGAAAAGGGTGACGCCCGACGGCAGGCTGCAGCTTCAGATACTCGACATCCCGGTCTGAGGCCGGATCAGGAGTGCTCCCCATGAAGCGCCAGGCCCTTGTGCTCGCCTTGCTCCTGGTGCCCGCCATGCTCCTGACCGCGGCGTGCAGCCGCGGCGACCGGCTGGGCGATCTGCCTTACTTCCCTGGATCCACGCACGTCGGCAAGGCGTCATCCGTTGGCGAGGCACACGGGTTTCCCCGATCGAAGTGGGAACAGATCGAGCTGCGCAGCGCCGCGCCCTACGAGCAGGTGCGAGAGTTCTACGCAAAGGTGGCAATCAGCGGGTGGACGTCCACCTTCGAGAGCGAGACGCCCAAGAGCGCGGGCAGGGTGTACAACCGGTTCCTGGCCGACGCTAAGCGCAGGCAGTTCTACGTCGTCACGGTTGAGGAAAGACAGGCCTCGCGTACGGTCATGATCCTGTTGCGGCGCGGCCTTGCCACGAAGACCCCCCGGTGATATCCTGCGCTCAACTGGAGGATGTCGCAGTAGCGATCGCGTGAACTGCGTGGTCCGCGTCCTGGCTCGTGGGCCGGGGCGCTTTTCTTCTTGCGCGGGGTCCGAGTGGGGAACTCGTGGGGCAACTGGGAGGACGCACGATGGAAATCACCGTCGCCGAGCAAGGCCTGTTCCTGCTTCCTGCCAATGTAACGCAGGATCAGGCCAAAGAGAAGGCCTGGGAGCAGAAGCTCAACGTCTTCGGTGCCCTATCCAAGTTCCTCATACGGCCGAAGGGCGAGGAGATCCAGGTCAACCTGCTGGAGCTGCGCTACCAGCCCTTCTGGTACGCCGCAGCCCACAAGCGCTTCCGCTACGACCGCCGCGTGCAGTACCAGGTGCCGGTCACTGCAGACGTCCAGTCGGTGGAGATCGCGGGGCAGACCTACACGCCGGCCGCGGGGAAGTTCACGCTGCCTGCGGTAGACCACTGCCTTCTCGAGGAGAACCGGGAGGTCTTCCTGGACGCCCTCACCGGTGAGGCCCAGGACCTGCGCCGCTACCTGGCCTTCGACCGGATCACCCCGGAGGACGGCCATCTCCCGCCGGACCTGGCCCTGGTTCCGGCCGAGGTGCGCGCCTCGGTGGTCATCCGGCAGGTCCTGGGCGACGTCCTGCAGCCGCCCTCGGCCGACCAGGTGTTCGAGCAGAAGGTGGTCGTGGACCGACTCGACCTCTACTACCGGCCGGTCTACGCCTACGAGTACGTCTGGGAGGCCAAAGCCAAGCGGACCGCCGTGGAGGTCGACGGGCTGACCGGCGAGTTCAAGCCTACCGGAAAGTCTTTCGGGTCGCAGGCCCGGCGCATCTTCAACCGCGAGGTGCTGTTCGACGTCGGCGCGGAGGCGACGAACCTCATCATCCCCGGCGGCGCGATCGCAGTGAAGCTCGGCAAGGCGGTGCTGGACCGACGGAAGGGTGAGAAGGGCGGCTAGCGGTGCGAGCGTGCACAGTCGTGCCAGTGAGGTCAACCGCCCTGACCCGCGGCCTGCTTGTCGGTATCTCGATCCTGCTGTGCCTGCTGCCTGTAGGCGGGGCCACGGCCCAGCCGGGCGGGACCACCGTACATGACGTCGTCATCCGCAACGGGCGCGTCATGGACCCGGAGACGGGGTTCGACGCCGCCGGGGTCTCGGTGGGCATCCGGGGCAAGACTATCGCCGCCATCTCCCGCGATCGCATCCAGGGGCGAGTGGAGATTGACGCCGCCGGCCTTGTGGTGGCGCCCGGCTTTATTGACATCCTCTCCTACAACCCGAACGGCTACGGCGTCTGGTACAAGATCGCCGACGGCGTGACCACCAACCTGTCCATGCACGGCGCCGAGGGAACGCGGGGCGACATGGCTGCCTGGTACCGGACCCACGAGAAGCAGCGGCCGCCCGTGCACTTCGGCGGCGCCTTCCACTACGAGGCGGCCAGAACCGGTGTGGGCGTGGGGCGCTATCGCCCCGCCGCCGCAGAGCAGGTCGCGCGCCTGGCCGTCCTGGCCGAGAAGGCCCTGGGAAACGGCGCGCTGGGGATCGCCATGAGCCCCGAGTACGCCCCGGGAACTAGCACCGCCGAGATCGAGGCCATGATGCAGGTGGCCGCCCGGCACAACGTGCCGGTAGTATTCCACGTACGCTACTCCGACATGACCCCGCCCGGGACAAACCTGGAGGCCCTGAACGAGGTCATTGCCGCCGCCCGTAAGACCGGCGCCGCGGCGCACATCGGGCACATCAACAGCACCGGCGGCACCTTCTCAATGGTCGAATCCCTGCA
>JBKJJG010000023.1:0-5232 GCA_046598155.1 bacterium
CCATCGCCCGCGAGCCCGACATGCTGCTGGTCGGAGCGGTCGACCGGTATCAGGCCGTCGGGCGCGACGCCGGTGAACAGGCCGGCGCCCCACGACTGGAAGTCGCGGTGACCGACAATATGGAAGCGGTGATCGCCACCGGCCCCGACGTGCTGGTGGAGTTCGCGCCGGGACAGGTAGCGGCCGAGCACGCCCGCGCGGCGATCGAGGCCGGCATCCGGCCGGTAGTGGGCAGCACCGGGATTCCCCAGGATGAGATCGAACGCCTGGGCGAACTGGCTGCTCAGCGTGGGATCGGTGCCGTGGTCGCGCCCAACTTCGCGATCGGCGCAGTTCTGATGATCGAGTTTGCCAGGCTTGCCGCGCGCTACCTTGCCCACGTGGAAATCATCGAACTGCACCACGACCGCAAGCGCGACGCGCCTTCGGGCACGGCGCAGAAGACCGCGCGCGTCATCGCCTCGGTTCGGGCGGAGGCCCCCACCGCGGCAGTGGTCGAGGAAGAACTCGTTGCCGGCGCGCGGGGCGGCGTCATCGAAGGGATTCGCGTGCACAGCGTGAGGCTGCCGGGCCTGGTCGCTCACCAGGAGGTCATCTTCGGCGGAGCCGGACAGGTACTCACGATCCGGCACGACTCAACGAGCGAGGAGTCTTTCATGCCGGGATTGCTGCTGGCGGTCCGCCGCGTGCCCGCGCTGAACGGCCTGGTCTACGGCCTGGAGCATCTGCTAGGACTGCGCTAGTCAACCGGAGGGGCAGTGATGACCGGCGGTCTTCGCGTGGCAGTGATCGGCGCCACCGGCGTGGTGGGCGGCGCGATGGTTCGGATTCTCGAGGAGCGGGGATTCCCCGCCGCCTCGCTCCGGCTGTTCGCCACGGCCCGGTCCGCGGGCCGGACCGTGGTCTTTCGCGGCAGGGCGGTCCCGGTCGAGGAGACCGGTGATGGCGTGCTGGAGTCCGATCTGGTGCTGTTTGCCGGAGGCGACGACGCCAGCCGGCGTCTGGCATGGGCGGTTGCCGAAGCCGGTGGGATCGCCATTGACAACTCCTCCACGTGGCGGATGGATCCCCGGGTGCCCCTCGTCGTCCCGGAGGTCAACGCAGACGCGCTGCACGGTCACCAGGGCGTGATCGCCAACCCGAACTGCGTCGCCGCGGCCCTGGTTATGGCGCTGAAGCCGATACGCGACGCGGCCGGAATCCGGCGTTGCATCGTGGCAACCTACCAATCGGTCTCGGGCGGCGGCGCGGACAACATGCGGGCGCTCCTGGCACAGAGCCGGGGGCTGCTGGAGGCCTCCGACGCTCTGGAGACCGGTGACGCTGATCGCATCACCGCGGCCGCGGGGACCCCGTCGCCCGTGGCCTTCAACGTTCGGCCTCAGTGGCGGTGGGAGCCGGACGGCGAGACCGAGGAAGAGAACAAGATCGTTGCGGAGACGCGGAAGATACTGGACACCAACCTCCCGGTCAGCGTGACGGCGATGCGCGTGCCCGTGATGGTCGGGCACACGCTCGCAGTTTACCTGGACCTGGGCCGGCCGCTGGCTCCTGACGCGGCCCGCGCCGCCCTCGCGGCGGCACCCGGGGTTGAGGTGGTGGACGACCCCGCTGCCGACCTTGTGCCAACGCCCCTGATGGCCGCGGGCCGCGACCCGGTGTACGTGGGTCGTATCCGGGCTGACCGCTTCGACCCGCGCGGGCTGAGCCTCGTGGTCTGTTCCGACAACCTACGCAAGGGCGCCGCCCTCAACGCGGTGCAGATCGCCGAGTACATGCTTGCAGCAGGCATGCTGCGCGGCCGCGGGGAGACCGCGCAGTCCCAAGGGGGATGACAATGCCGTTCTTCGGACATCTGATAACCGCAATGGTAACGCCGTTCGACGCCGACGGCCGGGTTGACTACCCCCGGGCCGCGGCGCTGACCGGCCGCCTGATCGCGGGCGGGAACGACGGTCTGGTGGTTGCCGGCACGACCGGGGAGTCGCCGACGCTCTCCGATGACGAAAAGGTTCGGCTCTTCGGTGCGGTGAAGGAGGCCGCCGGCGACCGGGCTAAGGTGATCGCCGGAACCGGAACCTACGACACAGCGCACTCGATCCGCCTGTCAAAGGAAGCGCACCGCGTTGGCGCAGATGGCCTGCTGCTGGTGAACCCCTATTACAACCGGCCGTCACAGGACGGGCTCTACGCCCACTTCCGGGCCGTTGCCGAAAGCACCCCGCTGCCGGTGATGCTGTACAACATCCCGGGACGCACCGGGGTGAACTGTGCGCCCGAGACGATGGCCCGGCTCGCCGAGATTCCCAACATCATCGCCGTCAAGGAGGCCGCGGGAAGCCTCGACCAGGTATCAGAGATCCGCGTGAGGACTCCTGACCGATTCAGCATCTACAGCGGCGACGACAGCCTGACGCTGCCCAAACTGGCGGTGGGGGCAACGGGGGTGGTGAGCGTTGCCGGGAACCTGGCCGGCCTGGAGATCCAGGCGATGATTCGGGCCTTTCTTGCCGGCAAGGTGGAAGAGGCGTTGCGCCTGCACCGCCGTCTGTGGCCGCTTTTCAAGGTGCTGTTCATAACCACCAACCCGGTGCCGGTAAAGGCCGCGATGCGGCTGGCCGGCTTCGACTGCGGGCGGGTCCGGCTGCCGCTGGTGGACGCTACGCCCAAGGAGGAGGAGCAGATCCAGGGAGTGCTCCGCGCGCTGGGGCTGATGCAGCCCCAGGCGTGAGCCCTGGCGGAGCGCCCATGCTCGACCTCGTGGTCCTTGGAATCGTCCAGGGGTTGACCGAGTTCCTCCCAATCAGCAGTACCGCCCACCTGCTGTTCGCCGAGCACTACTTGGGCATGCCTAGGCCTGGGCTCGTGCTGGAGGCCGCGTTGCACCTGGGCACAGTCCTGGCCGCCTGCGTGCTGTTCTGGCCGGATGTTGTGGGGATCGTTCGGAGCCTCCCTGGGCTCCTGCGAAGGCCTGCGGGGTCGGCCCCACGCTCCCCAGAGCCCGCGGCCCGAATGGCGGCGGCGATCGTGACCTCCACCGCGGTCACCGCGGCGCTAGGCCTCGCGCTTGCCGGCCCGCTGGAACGGATGTTCGAATCGGTCCGCGCCACCGCGGTGCAGCTTCTGGTCACCGGCCTGATCCTGCTCTGGAGCCGCGAGCGCGGCACGAGATCCGCCGGGGAAGCAACCGTAAGGGATGGTGTGATCCTGGGCCTGGCGCAGGCCCTGGCGATTGTGCCGGGGATCTCGCGGTCAGGGGTCACAATAGTGGCCGGCCTGGCGCTCGGCCTGCGACGCACGGAGGCCGCCCGGCTTTCGTTCCTCATCTCCATCCCGGCCATCGCAGGAGCCAGCGCCTTCGCGTTGAAGGACGCTGGGATGGCCACACGCATGGGGTATGCGCCGCTGGAGCTACTGGTGGGTGCGGCCGTGGCCTGCATCTCGGGCGGGCTGGCCATTGTGTGGCTGGTTGATCTCATCAAACGCCACCGGCTGATCGCGTTCAGCGTCTACTGCTGGGTGGTCGGTCTGCTGGTTCTGCTCACGGCGAGGTAGCCAGCATGGCCCGGCGAAGGCAGTCTCGCCCGCCCTCGCACAACCGCCCGGTCGCGGCCGGAATGGCGCTTGTGCTGGTTGCGATCGTGCTAGGCCTGGCGTTCCTTCCGGGCGCGACCGGCATCCCCCTGGCGCTGGCCCGGTGGCAGCGCCTTCTGCTGGGCACGGCGGCCCCTGCGCTTCCTGTTTATGTCTTGGTTGCCGGGCTGATCTTGATGGCCGCGGGCGAACGCGCCCGTCTCAGCAGGAGGATCGTGGGGTTCCTCCTGGGGTCGGCCACGGCCTTGCTGGCGCTGCACGCGTGGGCCGCCGGCGCAGATCTTCTGGGCGCCGGGCTGGAAGGGCGGAGCGGAGGCGCATTTGGTGGCGGCCTCACCTGGGTCCTCGCCCGCGGGCTGGGTCGGAACGGGATGTGGGCGGCCATCGGCGTGCTGGCGGTGATGAGTCTTGGCCTGTTGATGGGCGTCACGCTCGCGTCGGCTGGAGCAGGCATGCGAGCCGCCGCACGAGGAGGGATCCTCCTTGCGGCCGTGCTGGTTCGCCTTGTCGCGGTAGGGGTGCACGGTCTCTGGGCCGCGCTTCAGGCCCGCTTGAGAAGGCAACGCCGGGCAGAGCAATCCCCGGCCCACCCTCCGGCTGCTCCGGCTCTGGGTAAGCCGGTGATGGTGCCTCCGGAAGGCGTCTCACCACCCGCACCCGATGCGCAGATCCGTGGCAGGGCGCGGCCCAAGGCATCGAGACCCCAGGAACAGGTTCATCAGGGACGGCTCGATTTCGCGTCGGAGGACTACCGGCTTCCACCGATGTCAATGGTCGGCGAGGGTGGGGGAACCAAGGCGCGCAGCCGGGTTGACCCGGCCGAGACCGCCCGGGCCCTCGAGCAGACGCTTGACAGCTTTGGGGTCAAGGCGCGCGTGGTCCACTGGGAGGTTGGGCCGGTGGTGACGCGCTTTGAGGTTCAGCCCGAGCCCGGGGTGAAGGTCCAGAGGATCACCAGTCTCACCAACGACATCGCCCTCAACCTGGCCGCCCAGAGCGTGCGGATTGAGGCGCCAATTCCAGGGAAGTCGGCGATCGGGATCGAGCTGCCCAACCTGAAGGCAAGCATGGTGCACCTGAGGGAGATCCTGGCGGCGGAGGTCTTCCAGAAGGCCACGTCGCCACTGGTGGTCGCCATTGGAAAGGACATCGCAGGGCACGCAATCGTGGCCGACCTGGCTGAGATGCCCCACCTGCTGATTGCCGGTGCGACCGGGTCCGGGAAGTCGGTCGCGCTGAACGCGATGATTGCCAGCCTGCTATTCCGCAGCACTCCCCGCCAGGTTCGGCTCGTCATGATCGATCCCAAGCGGGTGGAGCTTACGGACTACAACGAAATCCCTCACCTGCTGGCGCCCGTGGTCACGAACCCGCGCCAGGCCGCCAGCGTGCTCAAGGACATGCTGAGGGTAATGGAGCAGCGCTTCGAGCTGTTCGCCGCGGTGGGCGTGCGCAACATCCAGAGTTACAACCAACTTGCCGACGTCGAGCCGCTGTACTACATCGTCATCATCGTTGACGAGCTGGCCGACCTGATGATGGTGGCACCGGCCGATTTCGAGGACATCATCTGCCGCCTGGCCCAGATGACCCGGGCTACCGGGATCCACATGGTGGTGGCGACGCAGCGGCCCTCGG
>JBKJJG010000035.1:0-1814 GCA_046598155.1 bacterium
AACCGGCGCAACGCCCTGCGCAACCCGGCCGCGGCGTACGGGGCCGACCTCCGCGCCGAGGACGTGCTTGTCTCCGAGGCGGTTGCCTCGCCGCTTACGCGGCTGGAGGTCAGCGACCACGCCGACGGCGCGATCGTCATGGTCCTGGCCGACGCCGAGACCGCCCGGCGCCTCTCGCCCCATCCTGTGTGGATGCGCGGGATCGGCTGGGCCAACGACAGTCCCTCGCTGGAGAGCCGGTGCTGGCCCAGGGCAGTGTACGCGGAGCGGGCGGCGGCGATGGCGTATAGAATGGCCGGCATCGGTGCCCCGGCTGAAGAGATCCAGTTCGCCGAGGTGGACGACACCTTTGCGTACAAAGAACTCCAGCACCTCGAGGCGCTGGGGCTCTGCGCCCAGGGGAGGGCCGGACCGCTGACCGTGGAAGGCGCGACTGCCCCGGACGGGTGCCTGCCTGTCAACGTGTCCGGCGGGAGCCTGGGGGTCGGCCACCTGCTGGAGGCCTCAGGGCTGGCGCGCGTCCTGGAGGTGGTCCTGCAGCTCCGAGGACAGGCAGGCTCCCGGCAGCTCGGCGACGTCTACACCGGCCTCGCCCAGTCCTGGCGCGGGGTGCCCACGACCAGCGGCGCCGTGGCGGTGCTGAGCAACCAGTTGAGCGGGAGGGAATCATGAGCACGCGACGCGTCGCCGTGGTGGGCGCCGGCATGACCCGGTTCGTGCGGCGGGCCATGGAGACGCCCAAAGAACTGGCCTGGCACGCCGCCCGGATGGCCCTGGACTCCTGCGGGCTCACGCTCAAGGATGTCGGCGGCGTCTGCATCGGCAGCGCGCCCGACGCCTTCGACGGCGTGCACATGAAGGGCGAGTACCTCTCCGACGGGAGCGGGGCGTGGGGCAAACCGGTGATGCGGTCGTTCGTCGGGGGCGGAACCGGGGTATTCCTTGGCCCGCACGGCTGGTACCACGTCGCCAGCGGCCTCTTCGACGTGGTGCTGGTAGTCGCCGAGGAGAAAATGTCGAGCTTCTACCCGCACGCCCAGGCGGCGTTCGTCACGATCTTCGACCACACCACCGAGCGCCCGCTGAAACCGAATCTATTGTGGATCTTTGCGCTGGAGATGAACCGCTACATGCAGGCCTACGGCATCTCCAAGCGCGACATCGCGCAGGTCGCGGTGAAGAACAAGCGCAACGCCGCCGACCACCCGTGCGCGATGCTGGGCGAGGCCAACATCACGGTCGAGGACGTGTTGAACTCAGAGGTGCTGGCCTGGCCGGTGCAGCGCCTGGACGTCAGCCCGATCAGCGATGGCGCGGTAGCCATCGTCATGGCCGCCGAAGGCGTGGCAGAGCGGATCACCGACAAGCCCGTGTGGGTACAGGGCGTGGGCTGGAACCTCGACACCGCCTATTGGACCAACCGCGACCTGGCCTACCCGGAGTACGTCGAGCGGGCCGCGCGCATGGCGTACGAGATGGCCGGCGTGCGGGAGCCGCGCAAGGAGATCCACATCGTCGAACCCTACGACCCGTTCGACTACAAAGAGCTGCAACACCTGGAAGGGCTGCTCCTCGCCGACCGCGGCAAGGCGCCGGAGCTGACCGCGCAGGGCGTGACCGCGCGCAACGGTGCCATGCCGGTCTGCCCGTCCGGCGGCCTGCTTGGGGTTGGCAACCCGATCACCGCGGCCGGCTTGATGAAGGTCGCGGAGCTGTTCTGGCAGTTGCGCGGCGAGGCAGGGGCGCGGCAGGTGCCTGGGACGCCCGAGCGCGGCCTGGCCCAGGCATGGGGCGACCTGATGCAGGTGGGGACA
>JBKJJG010000062.1:0-2519 GCA_046598155.1 bacterium
CATCCGGTTGCTCACGGACGCCTGGCTCGCCGATGCGGAGTCCCGGCGGCTACTCCGTACCGGCCGGGCCGCGGAGGTGCTGGATCGGCTGGGGCAGGTGCCTGCCGCCATGCTGGAGCAGGGCAGGCGCCTCGTCGCCGACGGCCTGACCTCGCCCGACGAGCTGACCAGGGTCATGGGAGACGGGACATGGACATAACCGACCTCCTCGTCCTGACCAGGGAGCGTGGCGCCTCCGATCTCCACCTGGCGGCCGGCACGCCGCCCACGCTGCGGATCAACGGCCGGCTCGTGCGGCTGGACGGCGCGCCCGAACTTTCCCGCGAGGAGATGCACGGGTTGCTCTATGACATCCTGACCGACGAGCAGAAGGCCAGGTTCGAGGCGACGCACGACCTCGACTTCTCGCTGGAGCTGAAAGGGGTGGGCCGGTTCCGCGTCAACGCGTTCATGCAGCGGCTGGGCGAGGGGATGGTGCTTCGGCTGATCCCCTCCAAGATCCAAAGCCTCGAGGATCTGGGGATGCCGCCGGTGCTCAAGGACTTGGCCATGAGGGAGCGTGGCCTGATTCTGGTGACCGGTCCTACCGGATCGGGGAAGTCCACCACGCTGGCCGCGATGGTGGACCACATGAACCAGAATCGCGAGCAGCACATCATCACGATCGAGGACCCCATCGAGTTTGTCCACCGTCCGAAGAAGTGCAACGTCAACCAGCGCGAGGTGGGCGCCCACACGCAGTCGTTCAGCGCGGCGCTGCGCAGCGCGCTGCGCGAGGACCCGGACATCATCCTGGTGGGCGAGATGCGAGACCTGGAGACCATTGCGCAGGCGATCACCGCGGCCGAGACCGGCCACCTGGTGATGTCCACGCTGCACACCAACAGCGCGCCGCAGACCGTGAGCCGGGTCGTGGACGTTTTCCCGCCGCACCAGCAAGAGCAGATTCGTGTGCAATTTGCCGAGGCGCTGCTGGGCGTGGTGGCGCAGACTTTGATTCCCACCCTGGACGGGAAAGGCCGGGTGGCCGCGGTGGAGATCATGGTGGCGACGCCGGCGATCCGCAACATGATCCGGGAGAACAAGGTCCACCAGCTTCCATCGGCCATCCAGACCGGCGCCAGGGACGGGATGCAGAGTCTGGATCAGCACCTCAAGGCGCTGGTGAAGACGCGGCACATCGCGTCTGAGGAGGCGCTCAAGCGCGCGGTTGAGCGGGAGGCGTTCCTGCAGGAGCGGGGGGCTCACCCCCCGTCCGCAGAGATGTCGGGGTTCGTGGGCAGGCGCTGAGCAACGCGGCCGTGCATGGAGGGATAACCGGATGCTTCCCGCTCACGTGGACGACCTACTGAGTCAGATGGACCCGCGCGACGCCTCCGACCTCTACCTGAAGACCGGTGTGCCGCCGATGCTGCGGGTAGCCGGGGAGCTGGTCGCGGTGGGCGAGGCGGCGCTGACCGACGAGGCCATCCGGGCGTACGCCGACCAGATGATGGCTCCCAGGCACCGCCAGGAGTTCGAGGAGCGCCGCCGGGCCGACGTCGCCTACACCTCGCCCGCGCTGGGCCGGTTTCGGGTGAACGTCTACGTGCAGCGCGGCTCCCCGGCCGTGGTGGCCCGTCGAGTGAAGAGCCAGATCCCGTCCTTCGAGGAGCTGCTGCTGCCGCCGATTGTCGCCCAGCTCGCGCTGGCGCCGCGCGGCCTTGTGCTTGTCGTGGGCCAGACCGGGTCCGGGAAGTCCACGACCCTGGCCGCGATGATCGCCTACCGCAGCCGCGAGCGGTCGGGGCACATCGTGACCATCGAGGACCCGATAGAGTTCGTCCACCCCGACGCCCGAAGCATCGTCAGCCAGAGGGAGGTCGGGACCGACTGCGAATCGTTCAATCTGGCGTTGCGCGATGCCCTGCGCCAGGCGCCTGACGTCATCCTGATCGGCGAGATCCGCGACACCGAGAGCGCAACGGCCGCGGTCCACTTCGCCGAAACCGGCCACCTGGTGCTGAGCACACTGCACGTCAACAACGCCAGCCAGACGCTGGAGCGGCTGTTGCACTTCTTCCCGGCCGAGGCGCACGCCGGCGTAGCGCTCCAGCTCTCGTTGAACCTGAACGGGATAATTTCCCAGCGGCTGATACCGCGCAAGGACGGTGAGGGGCGCGTGGTGGCCGTCGAGGTGATGCTCTCCACGCCCCGCGTGAGGGAGCTGCTGCGCAAGGTGGACCTGACGGCCATCCGCAGCGTCATGCAGTCGCCCGCCGGCATCCAGGAAGGGATGCAGACCTTCGATTACGCAATCTACCAGCTCGTCCAGCAGGGGCTGGTGGATGTCGAGACGGCGATGATCGCCGCCGAGAGCCCGAACGAACTCCGGATGAGGTTGAAGGGACTGCGCTAGGAATAGGCAAGCCCGCGTAACCGTAGAAGAGCATGAGGTTATGCGCATGACGACGCGAGGCAGTGCATCCCGGGACGCAAGACGGCAGCGACGCGAGGCGACGCTCGAATCGCGGCACCAG
>JBKJJG010000192.1:0-4835 GCA_046598155.1 bacterium
GTTCTCGCGGCTGGCGAATGCGCCGGCCTGAACCCGGTATAGGGCCGCGGCAGGCGTCGCCTCTGCCCCTACGGCTGGACGCGCCGGAGACCGTTCTGGCCTCGGCGTAGCCGGACCGGCCGCGGCAGGCGGTGATTCCTCGGCCCGCGGGGTGGCAGCCGGCGGCAGGGACTCCGGGAGGCGCGGGGTGGCGAGCCCGGGCTGCGCAGGCGGTGCGGTTGGCGGAGGCGGGAGTACTGGCACCGACGGGGCCGGTGGCGGTGCAGGCTGAGGCAGAGGGGCTGCCGGCGGCGGAGCCGGGGCTGCCCGTTCTGTCCCAGGCGCCCCAGACCGCGGGTTGATGTACCTCTCCCCTACGAAGTAGCCAACGATGAGCGAGCCGATGAAAAGGGCGACGATCACCAGGCCGACCAGGAAGGTGTTGATCCGCACAGACGGGTCTTTCGTCAGGACCGGCCGAACTCCTCCGGCACCGATCGATAAGAACGCCTAGCCCAGCTCCCTCAAGTATCCCTCCAGAGTCTGCTCGCGACCGCGGAGTTCACGCTCGCGCCGCCGCTCCTCCTCCACCACCTCGGGCGGCGCCTTGGCCACGAACGAGGCGTCGGCCAACTTGCGCGTTATGCGGTCAAGGTCCGCCCGCACCAATGCGAGGTCTGCCTGAAGGCGGTGACGCGCCTTGTGCCGGTCGGCCTCCACTACCCCCAGCGCAATCCTCACCCCGCCCGCCACGGTGCCCACCGCGCCCGGAGTGCGGCTCCCACCCGCTTCCCCGACGATCGTCAGGCCCGGAGCCCGCATCAGCCCGGACAGGTACTCGCAGTGCGCCTCGAGGAACGGCCGTGTGTCATCGCCGGCATGGAGCACCGGGGCAACGGCCACAGCCGATGCCAGACCCAGGTCGGCCCGGAGCGAACGCACCGCATGTACCACGGCCATGAGGATCTCGACCTGGGCCTCAGCGGCCCGGTCCTGCTCAATGCCGTAGCCGTCCGGCCATGGGGCCGTGACCAGGCTGCCGCCCTCGTGGGGAAGCGCCTGCCAGATCTCCTCGGTGATGTGCGGCATGATGGGATGGAGCAGCCGCATGGTACCCTCCAGCACGGTCCACAGCGTGTGCTGAATCGCCTGCCTGCGAGAGGGGGCCAGGTCCTCTCGGTAGAGGTCCACCTTCACCAGCTCGAGGTACCAGTCGCAGTACTCCGACCAGACGAACTCGTACAGCCGCCGCGCCGCCTTGTCGAAGTCGTAAGCCTCCAGCATCTCCGTGACCTCGCATACGAGCCGGCTGTAGCGGCTCAGTATCCACCGGTCAACGGTCCCAAGAGAGCCCTCCGCGGCGCCCTCGGCGGGATGGAACCCACCCAGGTGCATCTGGACAAACCGGGCGGCGTTCCAGATTTTGTTGTTGAAGTTCCGGATGTCCTCGAGCATCTTCTCGCCAAAGCGCAGGTCCTGTTGGCCTTGCGAGCAGCGCAGGATGAGCGCGTAGCGCAGCGCATCGGCACCGTAGCCCTGGTCAACGTAGTCGAGGGGGTCCAGCCCGGTCCCGAGCGACTTGCTCATCCGCCGTCCTTCCAGGTTCTGCACCATGGGGTTGATGTACACGTCGGTGAAAGGGACCTCGCCCATGAACTCGAGCCCGAACATGATCATCCTGGCCACCCAAAGGAAGATGATGTCCCGTCCGGTGGCCAGCACGCTGGTTGGGTAGAAGTACTCCAAATCGGCGGTCTGCTCCGGCCATCCCAGCGTGGCAAACGGCCAAAGCGCGGACGAGAACCAGGTGTCGAGGATCTGCTCCTCCTGGCGCAGGTCGGTGCTGCCGCACTCGGGGCAGCACCTGGGCGCCTCGCGCGCAGCGGTCGGGTGGCCGTTCGCGCAGTGATATACGGGGATGCGGTGTCCCCACCAGAGCCGCCGGCTGATGTTCCAGTCATGGATGTTTTCCATCCAGTCCAGGTAGACTTTGGCCCACCGCTCCGGATGGAAGCGCACCCTGCTCTGGCGCACCGCCTCAATCGCGGGCCTAACGAGCTCGTCCATGCGGCAGAACCACTGATCGGTGATGTATGGTTCGAGCACGGTGCCGCAGCGCCCGCATACCCCCACGTTGGTGGTATACGGCTCCTGGCGCTCGACCAGCCCAGCGGCCTCCAGGTCTCGGGCCACCGCCTCCCGGGCGGCAAACCGGTCCATGCCGGCATACGGTCCGGTCTCGGCGGTCATTCGGCCGGCCTCGTCGAGAATCACCAACACCGGCAGGCCGTGCTGGATGCCGATCTCGTTGTCGAGCGGGTCGTGGCCCGGGGTGATCTTCAGCGCGCCCGTGCCGAACGCCGGATCCACCCGTGTATCCGCGATTATGGGCACACGGCGGTTGACGATGGGTACCAGGACCTCGCGGCCGACCCGATCGCGGTATCGGGCATCGTCCGGGTGCACGGCCACGGCCACGTCCGCCAGGATCGTTTCGGGGCGTTGCGTGGCAATCGTGATCCCCTCTCCCCCATCGGCCCCGTGATACCGCACGTGCCACAGGGAACTCGCCACTGACTGGTAGTTCACCTCGAGGTCGGACACGCTGGTAAGGTCCTTTGGGCACCAGTTGATCATGCGCTTGCCGTAGTAGATGTACCCCTTGGCGTACAGCCGCAAGAAGCACTCGATTACCGCGTTGTGGTACCCGGGATCCATCGTGAAGGTGACGCGGTCCCAGTCGCAGCCAGACCCCATCCGGCGGATCTGCCCATAGATCAGCTCGCCGTACTTATCCTTCCACTGCCAGGCGAACTCCAGGAATCGCTCGCGGCCCAAGTCGAAGCGGGTCTTTCCCTGCTTCGCCAGCTCCCGCTCCATGACCACGTGCGTGCCTATGCTGGCGTGGTCGGTGCCGGGCAGCCACATCGCGTTGTACCCCTGCATGCGCCGCCAGCGGGTGAGCAGGTCTTGCACGGCGTGGTTGAGCGCATGCCCCATGTGCAGGGTTCCCGTGATGTTGGGCAGGGGCATCATGATCGCAAACGGCCGCCGGGTGGGATCTACGGGGGAGTGGAAGCAGCCCTGCTCCAACCACTCCTGGTACCGCCGCGGCTCCACGGCCATCGGGTCATACGGGACTGCCCGCGCTTCCTTCCCCATCTCCATCCCTCCAGAAAACAGCAACGCCGCTCGCCAAGGGCGAAGCGGCGCTCCGCGCCGGTCTACTACTCCCCGTCGTCGCGCGAACGTGTCTTGATAATACCACTGGGCCTGCGGCCGGTCTAGCTCACAAGCGGCTCAGGCGGTCGGCGTTCGGGCTTGATCGGCACAGGCGGCATTGGCGGAACAAAGGGCGCGGGCGGCGCCACAACCGGCGCCGGAGAGGGCACCTCCTGCCCGCGCTGCGGCAGCAGGGCCTCGTTCAGCACCGCGTCCATGTGGTCCACCAGCACGAGCCGTACCTGCTTGCGCACGTTGGCCGGGATGTCTTGAAGATCCTTCTCGTTCTCCTTGGGCAAGATGACCGTCCGCAGCCCAGCCCGGTGGGCCGCCAGCACCTTCTCCTTGAGCCCGCCGATCGGCAGGATCCGGCCGCGCAGGGTGATCTCGCCCGTCATGGCCACGTCGCGCCGCACCGGCCGGCCTGAGACGGCCGACGCCAGGGCCGTCGCCATCGTGATTCCCGCCGACGGGCCGTCCTTGGGCACGGCGCCGGCAGGCACGTGGATGTGTACGTCGGTGCGCTGGTAGAATTCCTCGTCCGCGCCGTACCGCTTGGCCCGCGATCGCACGTAGGAGAGCGCCGCCTGGGCCGACTCTTTCATCACATCGCCCAGCTGTCCGGTTAGCGACAGCTTGCCATCCCCGCGCATCAGCGTGGCCTCGACCGCAACGACGTCGCCGCCCATCTCGGTGTAGACGAGGCCGGTGGCCACCCCTACCTCGTCTTCCTTCTCGGCCGCCCCGAACCGGAACTTGGGAGGGCCCAGGTACTTGTGCAGGTTCGCGCGCGTGACGCGCTCCCCGGCCGTGACCCCGCGGGCCACACCGGTCGCCACCTTACGGCAGATGCTGCCGATCTCGCGCTCCAGATTGCGGACACCGGCCTCGCGCGTGTACTCGCGCGCGACCAGCTTCAGGGCGTCGGTGGTGAAACTGACCTGCCCCGAGGTCAATCCGTTGGCCTTGCGCTGCTTCGGAATCAGGAACTGCTCGGCGATCTTGACCTTCTCTTCCTCGATGTAGCCGGGAAACCGTATGACCTCCATGCGATCCCGAAGCGCCGGCGGAATCGTCTCCAGGATGTTGGCGGTGGTGATAAACATGACCTCGCTCAGGTCGAGGGCGATCTCCATGTAGTGGTCGCTGAAGGCGTGGTTCTGCTCGGGGTCAAGCGCCTCGAGCATCGCCGCCGACGGATCTCCCCGGAAGTCCATGCCCAGCTTGTCAATCTCATCGAGCATGAACACGGGGTTGCGGCTTCCGGCGGTCTTCATCCCCTGGACAATGCGGCCCGGCAAGGCGCCCACATAGGTGCGGCGGTGACCGCGGATCTCGGCCTCGTCGCGCACGCCGCCCAGCGAGATCCGAACGAACTTGCGGCCCAGTGCCCGCGCGATGGACTTGCCAACCGAGGTCTTGCCGACGCCCGGAGGTCCCACGAAGCAGAGAATGGGGCCCCGCGACTCGGGCGAGAGCTTGCGGACGGCCAAGTACTCGATCACGCGGTCCTTGGCCTTCTCCAGAGCGTAGTGGTCCTCGTCCAGGATCTTGCGCGCCTCGTCAATGTCGAGCCGATCCTCGGTCCGCGCGGTCCACGGGACGGCCAGGATCCAGTCGAGGTAGGTCCGCAC
>JBKJJG010000211.1:0-4921 GCA_046598155.1 bacterium
AGATAGACGACTGGCGGTGGGAGCTCCCGGTCAGCTACAAGCCGGGCATGCGCGTCCCCGGCCTGATCTATGCCGACGAGCGCATGCTGCGCGCCATGGCCGAGGAGCAGGCCATCGAGCAGGTGGCCAACGTGGCGACGCTGCCGGGCATCGTCGGGAGGTCGCTTGCGATGCCCGACATCCACTGGGGCTACGGGTTCCCGGTGGGAGGCGTGGCGGCGTTTGATCTCGAGGAAGGCATCGTCTCTCCCGGCGGTGTGGGGTACGACATAAACTGCCTCCCCGGAGATGCGCGCGTGCTCCACGAGTTTGGCTATCAGCTGGCGATCGCGGCCTTTCGCGACCGCTGGCCCGACGAGCGGATCAAGTGCGTCAACCCACACACCGAGGTGAGGGACACGGAGATCCTGGCGTTCATCACCTCTCCCACACCGACGGCCAGGATGCTCAGGCTCGTGACCGAATCGGGTCGGGAGATCCGGGCCACCGCCGATCATCCGTTCCTGACCCCCGACGGCATGATTCCGCTGGGGGATCTCTCCCCGGGCCAGCATGTCTCGGTGTACCCGTTTGAAGGGGTTCCCTACGAGGCGCCCCCGAGTGACGTTCTCGTGACCGAAGAGGACGTTCGCCTGTCCTACCCGGGGCACGCCAACGGGTTGACACAGGTGCTTGGGGTCCTCCGGCGTAAGTGCCTCCTGCCGTTGAGGATGGATCATCCGTCGCTGCCCTATCTCATCAGGCTAATGGGGTTCACGCAGGGAGATGGCAACTTGCAGCTTCGCAGCGGTGGATGCTCCCTGCTCGCCTGCTATGCGAAGGTTGAAGATCTCGAGACCATCCGGCGTGATGTTGCAGCATTAGGCTTCACGCCCTCTCGCGTCTACCAGCGCCATAGATCGCACGCCATCGAGACAGGCTATGGCCGCGTCGAGTTCGATCACACGGAGTCGTGCATCCATGTGGGGTCTACGGCTCTGGCGGTGCTTCTCCGCTGCCTGGGCACAACCGCAGGCGCGAAGGCAACCCAGGATTTCGACGTGCCAGCATGGCTCGACCGTGCGCCCCGCTGGATGAAACGCCTCTACCTGGCAGCGCTCTTTGGCGCTGAGCTCACCAGCCCCAGCACGGTGACAGGGCATCCCTACAACTTCACCGGACCGGTCCTTTCTTTGAACAAGCGTACAGGCGTTGTGGCAAGTGGGCGGCGGTATCTTGAGAAGATCCGGACCTGGCTGCTCGAGTTCGGCGTGGAGAGCGCCTTGCTGGCGGAGCGCAAGGAATACGTGAGCCGGACGGGTGAAGCCTCGATCCGCCTCAGACTACAGATCTCCAGTCAGCCAGCGAACCTTGTTCGGCTCTGGAGCACGATCGGGTTCGAGTACAATCGCCGAAAGCAGTACTTGGCGTGTGTTGCTGCTCAGTACCTGCGTCTCAAGATGTCCGTGCTTCGGGAGCGGGAGGCCAGCGTCGCGATGGCCCAGGAACTCCATGCCGCCGGCTTGGGCACCCGGAAGATCCTGCAGGCGGTCGGGTCGGGGCACGTCAACTCACGATTCGTTGAGCGGTCGTTGTGGGACCCTCGGAAGGGCAGCGTCCGCATAGGGACGGCCTATCCTGATTTCTGGACGTTCATTGAGCTGGCGACCCGTGGCTTGGGTGAGACAGGGCAGGTTTGGGACAGGATCGTTAGCATCGAGCAGGTTCCTTTTGACGGTCCGGTATATGACTTCACCGTCAAGGACGCGAACCACAATTTCATCGCAGACTCGTTCGTTGTTTCCAACTGCGGGGTCAGGTTGCTCCGGACCGACCTCACCGAGGAAGAGGTCCGGCCCCAACTAGCCGTCCTGGTTGACGCCCTGTACAACGCCGTCCCCTCGGGCGTCGGGGTCGGCGGTCGCGTGAAGGTCGGGATGGGAGAGATTGACGAGGTGCTGTCGAAGGGGGCCCGCTGGGCGGTGGCGCGCGGGTACGGCACAGCCGACGATCTGGAGGTGACCGAGGCCGGTGGAGCCCTGGAGCAGGCCGATCCCGCGGCTGTCAGCGGCGAGGCCAAGCAGCGTGGCCGCGGGCAGGTAGGCACGCTCGGTTCGGGGAACCACTTCCTGGAGATCCAGGTGGTGGATCAGGTGTTCGATGCGTCCACCGCGGCAGCCCTGGGGATTGGGGAGCCCGGCCAGATTGTCGTGTTCGTCCACACTGGTTCGCGGGGGCTGGGACACCAGGTCTGCACCGATTACCTGCGCGTTTGCGAGCGCGCATCAAGCCGTTACGGCATCCACCTGGTGGACCGGCAGCTCGCCTGCGTGCCGCTGCGGTCCCCAGAGGGAGAGCGGTACTTCGGCGCGATGAGCGGGGCGGCCAACTTCGCGTGGGCCAACCGGCAGCTCATCACGCACTGGGTGCGCGAGGCATTTGAGCGGGTGATGGGTCAGGCTTGGGAACGCCTGGGACTTCGCCTGGTTTACGATGTGGCCCACAACATCGCGAAGATCGAGTCGCACGATGTGGACGGCAGGCACCGTGGCGTCTGCGTGCACCGCAAGGGCGCCACGCGTGCCTTTCCGGCCGGACATCCCGAGGTCCCTGCCCGCTACCGCGAGGTCGGGCAGCCGGTGTTCATTCCCGGCGACATGGGCCGGTACTCGTTCGTGGCCATCGGCGCCCAGGGCGCGATGCGCGAGACGTTCGGCTCCACCTGCCACGGCGCCGGGCGCGTGCTCGGCCGCAAGGCCGCGATCCGCCACCTCGCGGGGCGGGACATCAGCGAAGAGCTGCGCAGGGCAGGCATCTTCGTCCGCGCCCGGGATCGGAGCCTCCTGGCAGAGGAAGCCCCGGAGGCCTACAAGGACGTCGCCGATGTCGTGGCCGTCTGCCACGCCGCGGGGTTAAGCCGGCGGGTCGCGCGGATGCGTCCGATCGGCGTGGTCAAGGGATAGCCCAGGACAGGGGGAGCATGGTGCAGACGCCCGCCACCGAGGAGCAGCGGCTCGTCCACCGGACGATCAGGGAGTTCGCGCGGGAGGAGCTGCGGCCGCACGCAGCGGTCTGGGACCGTGAGGGGCGTTTTCCCGTTGAACTTGTCCCCCGGCTGGCAGGCCTGGGGCTGCTGGGCATGACCGTGCCCGTTGAGTACGGCGGGTCCGGTCTGGATGCGGTGACCATGGCAACCATCATCGAGGCGCTGGCCTGGGGCGATGGGGGAGTCACGCTGTCGGTCGCGGCGCACAACTCGCTGTGCACGGGGCACATCGTCGCATTCGGCAACGAGGTCCAGCGCCGCAGGTTCCTGCCGCGCCTGGCCAGTGGCGAGGCGCTGGGTGCCTGGTGCCTGACCGAGCCCGGCGCCGGCAGCGACGCCGCGGCGATCAAGACACGCGCCGAGCGCCACGGCGATCGCTGGGTTCTCAATGGCACCAAGGTCTTCGTCACCAACGGCAGCTTCGCCGGGATCTACGTGGTCATGGCAGTGACCGCGCCCGGGGCCGGGAGGAAGGGGATCAGTGCCTTCGCGGTCGAGCGCGGCACCCCGGGGCTGGAGATCGGCCGCAAAGAGGATAAGCTCGGGGTCCGCAGCAGCGATACCTCCGAGGTTCACATCGCGGACTGTGAGGTGCCGGACGAGCACCTTCTAGGTGAGGCCGGAGACGGCTACGGCCAGGCGACGCGCGTGCTGGAGCGTGGCCGCATCGGGATCGCCGCCATGGCGGTGGGGATCGGGCACGCCGCGCTCGACGCCAGCCTGGCGTACGCCCAGGAGCGCACCGCCTACGGCCGGCCAATCGCCGACCTGCAGGCAATCCAGTTCATGCTGGCCGACATGGCCACCGAGATGGACGCTGCCTGGCTGCTGACCGAGCACGCCGCGGAACTGGCCGACCGAGGCCAGCCGTTTCGCCGTCAGGCCTCGATGGCCAAGCTCTACGCCTCCGAGGCCGCTGCTCGGGCCGCATCCCGCGCGGTGCAGATCCACGGTGGGTACGGGTTCACCAAGGACTATCCCGTGGAGCGCTACTACCGCGACATTAAGCTGTGCGAGATCGGCGAGGGCACGAGCGAGGTCCAGCGAGCGATCATCTCTAAGTCCGTCCTTGCGGACTCCGGGCGGTAGCGCGAGGTGCCCGGGTTGATACGCGCCGAGGGACATCGGCTCATCAGGGTCCCGGTTCAGCGTGTCTGGCAGTTGCTGAGCCGGATCGAGTCACACCCGCGGTTCACCAACATCTGGATGGCCGCAGACTTGAAAGAGCGGTCCCCTGCCTCTCCGCTGGTGGAGTTCCGTGGGTTCTTCGGAGGCCTGCCGGTTGCGTCGGTGCAGAGGTTCTCGCTGAAGCCCCCTGGCCGGATCGAGTTCAGGCAGGTGCGCGGGACGTTCCTGGAGCTGGCCGGAGCGTACGTCATAAGGGACGCCGACGGCGAGACGGATCTCCTCGTGCAGATGGCGGTGGACCCTGGCATCGCACTTTTTTCCGAGGCAGCGGTGCGCCAGGTCCTGGCAGGCCACATCGAGGGCACGCTGCTCAAGATCAAGGCCTCGGCCGAGCGAGACCTGGCGCGTCCGCCCGGCCGGCGCCGGCAGCCGCCCGCTGCTGAGGCGCCCGCGATGGTTGAAGACGCCGGCGCCGAGGGCGCGCGCGAGATCGAAGAGGAACCTGAGGGCACCGTGGAGCCGCCGGTCGCACCGGACGCGCCCGCTGCCGCGCGGCCAGCCGACGTCAGGGGAAGGCGGCGCCGCCGGCGGCGACGGAACAAGGCACGGGGCCAGAGCCCCCCTGCGCAGGGTGCGTAGGGACGCGTGATACACTTCAGAGGAGGAACACGATGACCGGCGGCAAGAGCGGACCCACACGAGAGCAGATCCTGGAAGCCCTTCGCGACGTGCAGGACCCCGAGCTTCACAGGAGCATCGTCGAGCTGA
>JBKJJG010000083.1:0-3403 GCA_046598155.1 bacterium
CGCTCGTCTTCAGCGACCCCTCTGCCCGCGCGCGATTGAACGCGATCACGCACCCCCGCATCCGCAGACGCATCGAGGAGGAGATCGAGGCCGTGCGGGCGGCGCGTCCTGGGGCCACGATTGTGGTGGACATCCCGCTGCTGTTGGACGTGGCACCGCCCGAAGCCTTCGCGCTGGACGGCACGGTGGTGGTTACCGTGGACGAGGCCACGCAGATTGCCCGTCTCGTGGCCCGCGACGGTATCACCGAGAAGGCCGCCCGGCAACGCCTGCGCGCGCAGCGTCCTCTAGGCGAGAAGGTCCCCCTGGCCACCTGGGTTGTGGACAACAGCGGCTCCCCGACCGCGACCCGACGGCAGGTCGAGGCGCTCTGGCAGGCCTGGCACGCCTAGCACGCCTGGCACGCGTGGCGCGCGGGCGCATGGCCCGAGCGCGAACTCCAAGGCCGCAACCTCCGTGTAGGGTGTAGACAGAGTTTCGGAGGAGACGCAGTGCTCCCACGACTGGTGGCGATCGCGCTTATCATGGCCATAGCAGCCGTGCTGCCGCGGCCGGCCGCCGCGCAGGCGGTGGCGGTGGTAGTGGATGGCCAGGTTATTGCCTTTGACCGGCCGCCGGCCGTGATCGCCGGCCGGCTGTTGATCCCCCTGCGCGGGGTCTTCGAGCGGTTGGGCGCCCAGGTCGAATGGTATCCGGACCCCGGCCGAGTGGTGGCGCGCCACGGCGCAACGGTCGTGGTGCTGCAACCGGGCAACCGCCGTGCCCTGGTGGATGGACGAGCGGTCCTGCTCGATGTGCCGCCCGTGGTCCTCGGAGGCCGAACGCTCGTGCCCCTACGGTTCGTGGGCGAGGCGCTCGGAGCCGGCGTGAGCTGGGATCCGGTGGGACGCATCGTCTATGTGACGTCATCGCGTCTTGCTGCGCTGCCGCCGGCCCCTGCGCCGCCAGAGCCGGTCAGGCCGCTGCCGATCATCCCGCCCACGCCGCAGCCGGCGCTCACCGTAGTAGACGGCACGGTGGCGCAGGTGGACCCCAGCGCCACGCCGGCACGCCTGCACGTGAGCGCAGATGGGCTCCTCTGGAGATTCGCGGTGACGGCGGTCACCGCGATCTTCCTCACCGAGGTGTCCACGGGGCGCAGCGGTGCGGCCTCGCTCGATCAGATCCGGCGCGGAGACCTCGTCCGCGTGACCGCGGATCCGACCAGGCTGGCGCTGTCGGTACGGGCTTCCTATCGCGGGCTTTCCGGCCTCGCGCAGAGCCTGGGGTACCGCGTGCTGGCCCTGAGCGACGGGCAGATTCTCAGGGTCGCTGACGAGGCCGCCTTCTTCCTGGATGGCCGCGAGATCACCCGCGATCTGCTGCGGCAGGGGATGGAGGTGGACCTCAGGATCAACCCGCAGACCGGCGATGTGTGGGAGATCCGCGCCCGCACGCCGATCCCGCCACCATACCTCCCTCCGGTCTACCCGGTCCCACCCCCGCGCCTCCCACCGGTCTATCCGTCCCTGCCCAGGATTGACGGGGTGTCCGTCAACGACCGCGGGCCGCTGGGTGTTGGGGCAACGCTCACCGTGACCCTGCGGGGCACGCCTGGCGGGACCGCCTGGTTTGACCTCGGCCGCCTGGAGCGCGGGGTGTCCATGGCCGAAGGTCCGTTGGGGCTCTACACCGGCCGCTACACGGTTCGACCTGGAGACGCCGCCTCGCGGGCGGCAGTTACCGTATACCTGAGGATTGCTGGGAGCGAGACCTCGCGTGCCGGAGACCCGGTAACGGTTGACGGCCTGCCTCCGGAGTTTACGCGGCGGCTGCCCGACCCCGGCGCCCTGGTGGCTGACCGTCAGCCAACGATCATCCTGGGGCTGGCCGACCGCGGCCCGGCCGGTCTGGACACCGGCAGCCTGCGGCTCTGGGTCAACGGTCGCGAGGTACGCCGGGTGGCGATCACCGAGACCAGCGCCTATTACACGCCCCCGGATCCTCTTCCACCTGGATTGAACCGGGTCCAGGCGCGGATCGCCGATCTTGCCGGCAACGAGTCCACCACGAGTTGGGCGTTCACCATCGAGCCGGCCAGAACCCCGACGCCTACTCCGGTTCCCACGCCCGCGCCCACGCCCACGCCGCGCTGGCCCGGGTCGCCTGGGCCCACCCCGCCCGTGGTATCTCCGCCGAGTCCCCAGCCGCCGGCCCAGCCCGCGCCGCCGGTCATCGTTACGCCCAGGTCGGGAGACGCCCTGGTGTCGCCCCTGCTGGTCAGGGGAACCGCACCCGGGGCCGTGCGGGTTCGGGTCACCGTGGAGTACGCGCGCGGCAGGATGGACGACCGCGCGGTGGTGATCGGGCCGGTCAGCACGACCCCAACCAGCGCCGGGGCCTGGGAGGTTCTCATCCGGCTGACCCCACCGCCGCGTTCCGGCGACCGGGTGACCATCACGGCCGTGGCGGTCAGCTCCGCGGGCGTCGAGTCAAGGCCGGCCCGGGTCGTGGTCATGGTCGGACAGGAGCGCCGGCTGCCGGAGGGGCCGGGCGGCTAGGCGCGCTTCCCTCCCTCTGCCAGCAGCGTCACAGGGGACCGTAGAACGAGCCCCGCCCCCCTTGGTATACTATTTGTATGCCCGCTTTTCAGATGGTCACCAATCTGGCGCCGCGCGGCGACCAGCCGCAGGCGATCGCCGGGCTGGTCGCCGGCCTGCGGGCAGGGCACCGGCGGCAGACCCTCATGGGGGTCACGGGCAGCGGAAAGACCTACACGATGTCGAGGGTGATCGAGCAGATCCAGCGCCCCACCCTGGTCCTGGCCCACAACAAGACGCTGGCTGCGCAGCTCTACGGCGAGTTCCGCGATTCCTTCCCTCACAACGCCGTGCGGTATTTCGTCTCGTACTACGATTATTACCAGCCGGAAGCCTATGTGCCGCAGACCGATCTCTACGTCGCCAAGGACGCGTCAATCAACGAGGAGATAGACCGGCTGCGCCACGCCTCGACCAAGGCGCTGATGGAGCGGCGCGACGTGATCGTGGTCGCGTCGGTTTCGTGCATCTACGGCCTGGGCAGGCCCGAAGACTACAAGGAGGTCATGCTCCTCGTCCGGAAGGGCGAGCGCCGGTCGCGCGACGAGATCGTCCGCCGCCTGGTCGAGATTCAGTACGAGCGCAACGACGTTGACTTTGCCCGCGGCCGGTTCAGGGTGCGGGGCGACGTCATTGAGGTCTTCCCGGCGTACGAGGAGCGCGCCGTGCGGGTTGATCTCTACGGCGACGAGGTCGAGCGGATCGTGGAGCTGGATCCGCTGACCGGTGAGATCTTCGAGCACAAGGACGCGGTCGCGCTTTGGCCGGCCAAGCATTGGGTGACCACAGAGGAGCGCCTGGCGCGCGCGCTGGCCTCGATCGAG
>JBKJJG010000301.1:0-2910 GCA_046598155.1 bacterium
GCGCGCGCTCCACGGCGTCCCCTCCTTCGGCCGCTTCGGCTGCAAAGAAAGAAACCAGCTACTGCCTGGTTACAATAGAACATTCCCGACTGGGCATTCGTCTATACCTGCTTGGACCCTGCGCGACTGCCCGTGGTCCACCATCCGGGCTCCTTCGGCGCGCCCTCTGCTGGCAGGGAAGAGGTAGATGACACGCCAAAACACCAGCATGCAGGATCTGCCTCGTGGCCGCGAGATGAGCCGCGCGGGCCGGCTCCGGTTCGATCGCGGATCCCTCCGCCTCGACCTCCCACGGGCCACCCGGGTGCCGCCCTACATGGTGTGGGACCCGCGCGTGCTGGCGTGGCGCACCGAGGCGGTGCACTACCTGCAGGTCCGGGAGGACGCGCCGGCCTACCACCTGGACCTGACCGACGAGGCGCCGCGGTTCTTCGACTGCCCCCCGCTGACCCCATCGCTGCCAGCGCTGCGGCCCGACCAGCAGGCCGCGGTGGAGGCATGGGAGCAAGCCGGAGGCCGGGGGGTCGTCGTCAAGCCCACGGGCACGGGCAAGACCGAGATCGCGCTGGCCCTGATCACCCGCCACCGCGTCTCTGCGTTAATCGTCGTGCCGCTGCGCGACCTGATGTACCAGTGGCAGCGCCGGATCAAGCAGGGACTGGGCTTCGATGCCGGGGTCCTGGGCGACGGCCGCCACGAGGTCTGGCCGATCACGGTCACCACCTACGACAGCGCCTACATCCACATGAAGGAGATCGGCAACCGGTACCGCCTCATCGTCTACGACGAGGCGCACCACCTCCCGGGGGCCACCTTCCGCGAGAGCGCGCTGGACTGCCTGGCGCCGATGCGCCTGGGCCTCACCGCCACCCCCCGCCGCGCCGACGGCCTGGACCGGCTGCTCGACGAGCTGATCGGCCCGATCGTGTACGAGGAGCAGATCGCCGACGCCAGGGGGAAGACCCTGGCCGGCTACAGCATCATCCGCGTGCCGATCGCCCTGACCGAGGACGAGCAGGCCGAGTTCGACGGGCTCTCGCGGCGGATCCGCGCGTACGTCGCCCGCCGGCGAAGGGATGCTGCCACCGGCGCAGCCCCGGCGTTCGACTGGGCGCACGACCTGGCCAGGCGGTCGCGCACCGATCCCGAGGCCAAGGCGATCCTGCGCGCCTATCGGCGGAAGCTGACGCTCATCCATCGCTCCTCCGAGAAGCTGCGCGTGGTCGAAGACGTCTTCCGCCTGCACCCCGCGGATCAGTGTGTGATCTTCACCGCCTCCAACCGGATGGCCCTGGACGTCTCGGCGCGCTTTCTCATCCCGGCCCTCACCTCCCACTCGGACAAGAAGGAGCGGAACGCCGTGCTCGACGCGTTCGCCAGGGGCACGCTGCGCGCGCTCGTCGCCTGTGAGGTCCTCAACGAGGGATGGGACGCGCCCGCGTTGAAGGTCGGCGTCGTGCTCGGAGGCGAGAAGGGCATCAAGGAGGCCGTGCAGCGCCTGGGGCGGCTGCTGCGCAGGTCGGGCGACCGCTCCGCGCGCCTCTACGAGGTCGTGGTACAGGAGAGCCCCGACGTCACCAGGGCACGGCGCCGGAGCCAGACGGATGCTTACCAAACAGCAACGCGTCTATCGGTGGATCAGGCCCGGCAGCTCGATCTCTTCTGACCGGCTTGGTGACGAGGACCTGCCGCACCTGGCGCGGGCCGTCGCCGTCTACCGGCGGGCGGTCGGCGGCCGGCGGGGACGCGTGCGGGATGCGGCACGGGGCGCGCTCAGCGGGATCCAGCCCGATCGGGTCGAGGGGCTCATCAAGCTCCTGGACGACGCGGCGACCTACGAATGGCCGCGCGGCCCACGGCAGGCCGAACAGCGGGTGCGGGTGTTCGAGGCGGCGGCCCGGGATCACCCGGTGCTCGAACGCGATCGTGCCCTGGACCTCCTGGCAGCGAGGTTCGATCCTGCGCCCCGCGGCCTTGAGGACACCGTGCCCCTGCTCTACGCCGACTACCCTGAGTTCCACCGGCTACGCGCCTTCCCCAGCGACTACACCGCCGGCGACCTCCGTGCTGACTACGATCTCGCCCAGGCCCAGGCGCTGCTGTACGATGCGGTCCGGATCACCGTTCTGGCCCGGCGCGACTTCAGGCACATCGTCCAGTACGCGCGCCTCTCGCGTCTGCTGCACCGGGGCGAGCGGCTGCGCGGCGGGGCGTACCGGCTGGTCTTCGACGGGCCCAACTCGATCCTCCGGTACACCCATGCCTATGGGGTTGACTTCGCCAAGTTCCTGGCGGCGCTCGTCCAGGCCCGTGGCTGGACCTTGACAGCCGAGGTCGTGATGCGCAAGGGGTGGCGGCCGGTCACGTTCGCGCTCTCGGACGCCGACGGCCTGCGCTCGCGGGTGCCCGTCCCGGCGCTGTTCGACTCGCGCCTGGAGGAGACTTTCGCGCGCAAGTTTGGTCCAGAGCGCGGCGGCTGGAGGCTCGGCCGGGAAGCGGTCATCTTCGAAGCGGGCGAGGCGCTGGTGGTGCCGGACTTCGTCTTCACCCACGAGGATGGGACCGAGGTGGCCATGGAGATCGTCGGGTACTGGACCCCGGAGTACCTCAAGGCGAAGTTCGGCAAGCTCGCCGCGGTGCGGGGGCCGAACCTGATCGTGGCCGTCCGGAAGGCGATGGCCGTGGCAGCGGGAAGTCTTCCGGCGACTGTGCTGCCGTTCTCGAGCGGAATCCTGCTGCGGGACATCATGCCGCGCCTGGAGGCGTTCCGGCCGGCTCCCCCGCAACCCCCAACCACAGACACGCGCCGGAGGGGTCGCCGCGCATCCCGGTGAACTCCTTCTCAGATCCACCCACCCGTCTAGCGCCATCCTGACGGAAGGAGCCGCGCGATGAAGAAGACCGGCATCC
>JBKJJG010000221.1:0-4986 GCA_046598155.1 bacterium
GGGCAGGCAGATGACGGTCAAAGAGCTCGTCCTGGACCATCTTGCGCACACCTTCGAGAAGGAAGCGTGGCAGCCTCCCCTGGCGGCTACGATCGCAGGGATCACCGCGGCGCAGGCAGCGTGGAAGCCCGCGCCGGAGCGGCACTCGATCTGGCAGATAGTGCGCCACGTCGCGCACTGGAAGCGGAGACGCGGCGGCCTGGCAGGCGGACGTCGCGGCGTTGCACGCCGTCTCGCAGGCCCTGCGCGAGCGGGTCGAGACGGCCGGGGACGGCGAGCTTTCGGGCCTGATGACCGCGTTTGCAGGGAAACCTGACAAGGTCAGGGCGGCCCACCTGCTGAAGATGGCGACGCACGACATCTACCACTCCGGACAGATCCAGTACCTCAGGGCGCTGCAGGGGGCCTGAACGAGAGGCGCGAAACCGCGGTGGCGGCGCGGGGAAATGGCCGGGCCGGGGCACCGCAATGGTGGCCCTGGCTGAGGGCCGACGTCCTACTTGGCGTTCTTCCGGGCGATGTAGCCCTCCACCTGGAGTAGGCCACCCTCGCCCGCCCGCTGGATGATGCTGAGCAGCGTCTCCATGCTGGAGACCTCCTCGAGCTGCTCCTCCACGAACCACTGCATCGCGTTCTGGGTCGTGTAGTCGTTCTCCTTGATCGCCAGATCCACGATCGCGTGGATCTGCTTGGTCACCGTGTTCTCCCAGTCCACCGAGAGCTTCACGCACTCCTCGGCGCTCTTGAACTTGCTTTTGGGCGCCGGGATGCCCAGAATTGCCACCGTGCCTCCCGCGTCCAGCACGTAGCGCAGGATGCGCATGCCGTGCTCGCGTTCCTCTTCCGCCTGGCGGTAGAAGTGCTTGGCTATCTCGGCCAGTCCGGCGGAGTCGAAGTGCGTGGCGATCGCGACGTACTGGAGCGAGGCCGCGAACTCGTGGCCGATCTGCTCGTTGAGCGCATTGTTCATCTTGTCGCTGAAAAACATCGTTGCCTCCTCGTGTTTGGTCTCACCGTGTGGCTTCACTGCGTCTGGCTTCATTCTCCCCTTTCAACGAAACCGGAGGGCGATCCCTTCCCGGCGCGCGAAGAGCGGCGGGCAAACGCGAACGCTGCTCCCATCGCGGGCAGGATCCCTGCCAGCGCATACATCTGCCCGAGTCCGATGGCACGCCCCAAGAATCCCCCGCCGATCGCTCCCAGACCGATGCCGATCTCGTGAAAGACGCCCATCGTGCCCATGGCGCTCCCGCGCTCGTGGGTCGAAACCAAATCGGCGGCCAGCGCGTAGAGCGCGGGGTTGCCCAGGCCCAGCCCCAGCCCCGAAAGCATGGCGGCCAGCAGCAGCCATCCGCCGGAGAGCAGCGACGTCGCCCACATCCCGGCGGCCGAGAGGACCAGCGCCGGCCAGATGACGGCCAGACGCCCCAAGCGGTCGGAGAGGCGACCGGCCAGCGTCTGCGCCAGGAAGATGCCCGCGGCCTGCGCTATGAACACCATGCCCGGATTGGACAGGTCGCGGCGGCTGGCATGGACCGCCAGCAGGGCGACGTTCGTCCCAAACGTCACCGCGAGCGTCACCAGCAGCGATCCCGGCACCAGAACTGCTAGGTTGATCAACCGGCTGCTGCGATGGCCGAGGGGGTTGGGCGGGAGCGACCGCAGGGGCCATGCCAGCAGCATGCCCAGCACGCCGGCCGCCATGCACGCCGCGAACAGGGCCGGATAGCCGGCGGCCTGCGAGATCGCCACCCCGGCCACCGGCGCTATCCCATGACCGAACGTCGCGGCCAGTCCGAACAGACTGAGGGCCTCGCCGCGGCGCTGCGCAGGTGCCAGGTTCACGGCCAGGGCCTGGCTCGCCGTAACGGAGAACGCGACCGCCAGGCCCGCGGCCGCGCGCAGGGCAAGCAGCGCGGACACCGAGGGCGCCAGCCAGTATCCGAGCGCGCAGAGCGCGTAGATCGCGGCCCCAACCATCAGCGGCGCCACGCCGTTCCCGCGATCAACCCACCATCCAACGAAGGGCCGGGTGAAAAGCGCCACCAGCGCGACCATCCCGATCATCAGCCCCAGCACAGCGTCATCGGCACCGAGCCGCACCGCGTACAGCGGCAGGGCAGCGGTCAGCAACTGGAATCCGAAGAAGGTGGTCAAGGTGACGACCCAAAGCTCAACGAATGCGCGGTTGAAAATGCGCTCGGGACGGGGCTGCACCGTCAGCGGGACCTCGATGAGCGGGGCCTCGATGGGCGGGACTTCGATGGGCAGAGCAAGGCTTCCATGCACGGTCTGTTCTATGTGCGGCCGCGGCCTCCTGGAGAGGCCTGCCCAGGGATCGGTGAGCGGCCCGCTGGGAATATGTGGGCTCCCCCGCCGCGAGGGGATCCGGCGCGGGTGCGAGAACCGCCTTCCCTGTGAGCCCTGCGCCGCCGGTTTGGCCGGACACACCCGAAGCGCTGATCGCCGCCCAGGAGATCCTGGCTGCGGCATCGCCCGAGCCGTGGCGCCCCGCCGGTGGTCGGCCGATCTCGGTGGCCGGCTGCTTCGTCTGTTTTCCGCGGGGATCCGCGGGTGTGGGGGCCGCCGGCGATCCCGGCTGGGCCGCAGCGGCATGGGTGGCGGAAGGCAGGCCGGTTGAGGTCTCGGTTGTGAACGGACAGGCGCACGCGGCCTACGAGCCCGGCCTGCTCGCCTTGCGCGAAGGGCCGCTGCTGGAAGCGGCGGTGCGCGGCCTACCCGGTGTCCCAGACGTGCTCATCGTCAACGCCACCGGAAGGGACCATCCGCGACGCGCCGGCCTGGCGCTGCACCTGGGCGCCGTGCTGTCGCTACCAACTGTGGGCGTCACAACCAGGCCGTTGGTTGCCGAGGGGGATTGGCCGCCGGATGAGCGCGCGGCAGCCAGCCCGCTCCGGGTCGGCGACGAGATCGTCGGCTTCTGGCTGCGCACAAGACGCGGCGCCCGTCCGCTGGCCGTATACGCGGCCTGGCGCACCGATCCTGAGACCGCCCTGGCCGTGGTTGTCGCCGTGACCGGGAGCGCACGCACGCCCGAGCCGCTGCGGCTGGCGCGGCGCGCGGCCCGCGAGGCGCGGGCGGCGTTCCGGTAAGGGCGTTGCGGTGATGCGGTGGCCGCGGCCGCGGAGGGTCCCGGAAGGGTTTGCGCGGCGGCGCGGCAAACAGCGGTGCTAAGGCCATCAGGATCCACAAGGGGGAGACGCAGATGCCTGACACGATTCGCCTGGTTGACTACTTCTACGTTGAGACGAGCGACAGGCCGGGGGAGGGTGCCCGCGTCCTGGGCCACCTCAAAGGGGCCGGTGTCAATCTGATCGCCTTTCAAGGATTCCCGAGGGGCAGGCGGGCGCAGCTTGTCTTCCTCCCCTCCGACCCGGCCGCGTTCAAGTCCGCAGCGAAGAAGGCAAAGTGGAAGGTGGTAGGACCGAAGAAGGCCTTCGTCATCGAGGGCGGCGATCGGGTCGGTGCCCTCGTCGAGCATTACGACGGGCTGGCCAAAGCCAAGATCAACGTCACGGCATCAAGTGCCGTCAGTTCCGGTGCCGGACGGTTCGGCGCCATCTTCTGGGTGAAGGCCCGCGACGTGAAGCGCGCTGCGAAGGCCCTGGGGGTGGGTTAGAGGCCAGACGCCATGGGAAGATGATCAGATCTTCGCCTTTGAGGTGGACGATGCGGGTTCTCTTGCAGCTCACTTTCGTTGCTCTTCTGTCTCTGGCGCTGCCCGGCATGCTCCCCTCCGCGGCGTCCCCGGCAGCCCCGCCCAAGCCGGCGGCCTCACCCAAACCGGTGGCCTCGTCCACGCCGAACCCGACCCTCGCCGCGTTGTCGCGCCTGGGCGGACCTGCGTTCGACGTGGCGTTCATGCGGGAACTCATCCCAATCCACGAGGAGGCCGTGGAGATCGCGATGGCCGCCACCCTGCACGCAGATCATACCGAGCTGCTGCAGTGGAACCAGGTGATGATTGACCGCAAGAGCGGGCAGGTCCGGCAGATGCTGGCCTGGCTGCAGGAGGCCGGTGCCTCCCCGAGCCGGCGCAACGTCAATGTCGTGACAGAACCTGTGAAGAAGATGCGGGGCCTGCGGGGCGCCGCGCTCGAGCGGGCCTACCTACCGCTGATTGCTGCGCACCTAGAGCGGAGCACCGCTCTGGCCAGACTGGCCGCGACCAAGGCCGATCGGCAGGAGCTAAGGAACATGGCGCAAGCGATCGTCGTCGTGGAAGGCAAGGAGGTTGCCCGACTGCGCGCCTGGCTGAAGACCTGGCACCCGTAGGGGCGTCCGAGGCCCAACCCCCAATTCCCTGTTGCGCTTGCGGGCAATCCGTGAGAGAATACCCAGGCATCGCAGAACAAGTTCGGTCTGTGGTAGCTTGCAGGAAAAGGTGGGAATAGCATGGCAACAGGGACAGTGAAGTGGTTCAGCAGTGAGAAGGGGTATGGCTTCATCACCCCGGAGGACGGCACGAAGGATCTGTTCGTGCACTTCAGCGGCATCGAGGGCGAAGGCTACAAGTCCCTCTCTGAGGGGCAGAAGGTCGAGTACACCCAGACGGTGGGCCAGAAGGGCCCGCAGGCAACTGGGGTGCGAGCGATCAGCTAGCGTCTTCGACAACACGTTCTGTCTGACGAGGCTTGTCCACGAGACAGATGCAGGCCTGGGTTATTGTTGCCCAGGCCTGTTCATTTGTGCGGCTTCGTGGGGTCGCCGCGAGGACATCAGGCACCTCGGGACGAACATCACGGTAGTCTGGCGCAGACGCTGACGGAAGCCAGAGAGCGATCCTAAGGGGGTGACGGCGATGCGAGTACGGGCATTCGGCAGGAACGCCGTGTGGGCGGTCTGTCTCTGTCTGTTGGTTGGCCTGATGCTGCCGAGCGTGTCACAGGCCAGAACGGCAGAGGAGATAGACGCGAGCGTGAACGCGGCTCTGGATCGGTTCACGAAGCAGGTGCAGGGATCCAG
>JBKJJG010000265.1:0-1589 GCA_046598155.1 bacterium
CCTGGAGTGGTCCACAACGACGGTCGGGAGGTGCTCGACGTCGGTGGCGATCGCGTAGCCGAACAGCAGCAACTGGACCACGGGCATCAGGAGTGCCATCGCCAGCGTGCGCGGGTCGCGCACGAGCTGGATGAACTCCTTGACGATGATGGCGCCCAGGCGCCTACCCATTTGACCCACCTCCCGGGGCGTCGCCGGTCAGGCTCACGAAGATGTCCTCCAGCGATGGGGCAATCGGCGCGATCGAATCCACCCGCACGCCCGCGGCGGCAAGGTCGCGGGCCAGCGCATCCGCCGCCCCCTGCGCCTCGGACACCAGAGCGTGAATCGTGGTGCCGTATAGCGCGGCGTTGCGGACGCGCGGCGAGAGACGAACGATGTCGAACGCGCGCATCCACTCCTGGCAGACGACCCGTATGAGCGTGCCCGGCAGGTGCCGGCGCTTGATCTCTTCGGGCGCGCCCTCGGCCACGATCCGGCCGCCATAGATGAACGCAAGGCGATCGCAGTGCTCGGCCTCGTCCATGTAGTGGGTGGTGACCATCACCGTGGTGCCTTCGTCGGCGAACCGGTAGATCAGGTCCCAGAACTGCCGGCGCGAGAGCGGATCCACGCCCGAAGTGGGTTCGTCCAGCAGCAGCAGGTCGGGATGGTGCATGATCGCACACCCCAAAGCCAGCCGCTGCCGCCACCCGCCCGATAGCGTGGCAACCATGTTCCGCTCGCGCCCTGCCAGGCCGGAAGACTCGATCCACCCCCCCACCTTCTCCTGCCGCGTGCGGGCGTCGAGTCCGTAGATCCTGGCATAGAAATCCAACTGCTCGACGACGGTGAGGTCGGCGTAGAGACTGGCCCGCTGGCTCATGTAGCCGATGCGCGCCTTCAACGGCTCGCGTTGGCTGCGCACGTCGAACCCGAGCACCCGCGCCTCGCCGGCGGTGGCGTCCATGATGCCGCACAGCATTCGGATTGTGGTGGTCTTTCCGGCGCCGTTGGGACCCAGGAAACCAAAGACTTCACCGCGGCGGATCTCGAGGTTGATCCCGTCCACGGCGACCAGGTCGCCGAACCGCTTGGTCAGCCCGCGCGCCACGACGGCGGCTTCCCCGAGAGCGGGCGGTGTTCCAGGGGGCATCTTACCGGCCTGCCTGACCCATCAACGAGATGAACACGTCTTCCAGGGAGGCGGGGGCCACGCGCAGTGATCGCACCGGGATGCCCGCCCGGTCGAGCGCGGCACGCACCTGGGGCTCGGCTGAGGCGGCGTCGGGCACGGTGAGGTGCAGCGTGTCTCCGAAGATGCTGCCGGTGCGCACTACCTCGAGGCCGCGCATGACTGCCAGCGCGCGCCTGCGCGGCTCGGCAACGATCTCCAGCACCTCGCCCTGCATCTGCGCCTTCATGCCCGCGGGCGGCGCCACCGACAGCAGCCGCCCCCCGTACATGAAGCCAATGCGCGTGCAACGATCTGCCTCGTCCATGTAGGGGGTCGCCACCAACACCGTGGTGCCCCGGCGGTTGAGGTCGTAGAGTATGCCCCAGAACTCCCGCCGCGAGACCGGGTCCACGCCGGTCGTCGGCTCGTCGAG
>JBKJJG010000142.1:0-1328 GCA_046598155.1 bacterium
CCCCCGGGGGTTCCACCGTGATGTGCGCGCGGGAGAGGCGATCCGCGCCGTCTTCCGGCAGGCGCGGCCTGCGGACGGCCTCCAGCTCAGCATCAACGGCAGGCCGGTACCCGCCTATGAACTGGACGGGGCAGTGCTGATGGACGCCGGATGGCTGGGTCAGTTCGGGTATGCGGTCCAACTGGGTGATCGGTCCCGACGCGTGGCGGTCCTGCCGACGACGATTCCGCCACAACTGTCCGGTCCGAAGCGGATTCACGAGATGAGATTCACTGCGAGCTTCGGCGACAAGCGGTTGACGGCATATGGGCTGGACGGTCAGGTCTACGTTCCGGTAGGCGAGCTGACGGTCTTGGGCGCCACCGTCGCCTGGGATCGCAAGAGCCGGACGGTCCAGATTGTGCTGCCCAGTCCCCACCCGGTGCGCTGAACGAGACCGTCACGGCTGTTCTTCGCGCAGGAAGGCGGGGCGCTTTCCTTTCCGGACGCGGTCAGGCCCCGTGGGCCAGCAGGTCTCGCAGCGCCTCGCGTGACAGATAGGCCATGTCCATGACCTGCAGGCAGGTCTCTTCCACGAACGCCAGGCGCCGGGCCTCGTCGCGTGAGTGAACCACGCGCCCGCGCACGACGGCCATGCGCAGACCGAGCGGGGCTTCGTTGAGCAACACCGCGTCAACCGGCAAGCCCGCCGCCTCCTCGAGGCGACCCGCGAGATCGAGATGGAGGGACAGCAGGCTCGCGTCTGGACAGCGCTCCTGATCCAGGAAGACGGCCACGTCAACGTCCCCAAAGGCCCGGCCCTCGATGAACGAGCCGAACGCGTAAGCGAAGAGGACGGCGCCTTCCGCGGCCAGGCTCTCAGCGATGAGGCCCAGCACGCGCTCGCGGTCAGATGCGGCAAGGTCGTGGTGCTTCAGCGCACCGCTCTGCGGATCTTCCTTCATGGCGACTCACCACCCGATCGTACCCGTGCACGAGGAGGTTGCGAAGCCGCGCCATGGCCGCAAGGCGGGTGGCCAGGGAAGCATCCACAATCCCCAACTCTCCCAGGAACTGAAAACAGCCGGGGTAGCTCTCCGAGACACGCCCCTGGCGGGTGACCAGATGGTTGCAGATGGCCGCGGCGGCTTCAACCACCACGGTCAGACTGTACCGTGCGGCCCTGACCTTTTCGGGGTCGGTGGAGAAGGCGTCCTCAGGCAGGGCCGCGTGCGCGCGCAGCATCTCGAGCTCACGCCGGATGTCGGCGGAGCGGGTGCGGATCAGATCCAGTGACTTCCACCCCGCGGAGGGGAGGCGTCGGGAAGCCGCCTGACGCGTTCCGGCAG
>JBKJJG010000144.1:0-3074 GCA_046598155.1 bacterium
GCCGGTACCCGCGCCGGCGCAGGGCGAGCAGGACCCGGCGGACCCCCGGGCGCAACCTGCGCCGGTAGTACGATCCGTCGTAGGCCACCATCAGCCGCTCGGCTGATGCCTCCACCGCTGCCCGCGTGGCGCCGTCCAGCAGGTCGCGCAGGAAGAACTCGACCCAGATTCGCTCAGGGGGCAACTCGCGCAGCGTCTCGTCCCGCCAGCGGTAGTACGCTTCCCTGCCGGCAATAAAGGTGGGCTCGAAGGCGCGAAACGGCAGCCGCACGCCGATCTCGGCCAGGAGCCGGTGCAGCCCCCGGCGGGCGCGCGCCCGGTCCTCCTGGGACGAGCGCACGTCCTCGAGGCATCCCACGATGTCGAAGAAGACCGCGGCCGGACGCGCGGCGGTCACGGCGCCGCCCCCCGTAGGGGGGTGGGATCGGGCTCAAACGGGACCGCCTGCTCGGAGGTGGGATCGAAGACGTTGACGCGCCGGGGATCCACCGCGAGCCCAATCCGGTCGCCTGGGGCGACCATGGTGTCCTTGGGGACCCGCACCAGGACGGTGGTCTCATCGAGCCGTGTCAGGAGGAGCACGTCCGAGCCGGTGGGCTGGACCTGCTCCACGGTGGCCGGCACGCCATCGGCGGCCACACGCCAGTCCTCGGGCCGTACCGCCACGACGACCGCGGCGCCCGGGGCAAGGACCGTCCGCCCGGCGATCATGAGCGGCCCGACTGCGATCCCTGCCGGATCGCCCGCAGCGCGCACAACCCCGCGCAGCAGGTTGATCATCGGGTTGCCGACGAAGTCGGCGACGAACAGCGTCGCCGGTCGCTCGTAGAGCTCCTGCGGCGGCCCGATCTGCAGGATCTGTCCACCGCGCATCACCGCGACGCGGTCCGACATCGTCAGCGCCTCGATCTGATCGTGGGTCACGTAGATCGTGGTGGCCCCCGACTCCGCGTGCACGCGCTTCACCTCGATGCGCATCGCCGTGCGCAGCTTGGCGTCCAGGTTCGACAACGGTTCGTCCATCAGGAACAGGCGGGGCCGCGTCACCAGCATTCGGGCCAGCGCCACGCGCTGCTGCTGGCCGCCGCTCAGCTCGTGGGGATAGCGCGGGCCGAGCCCCTCCATGTGCAGGTAGCGCAGGACCTCCTCGACGCGCCCGGCGATCTCGGCCGGCGGGAACCGCCGAACTTGAAGACCGAACGCGACGTTCTCGTGCACGGTCATGTGCGGCCACAGTGCAAAGCTCTGGAATACCATGCCCAGCTCGCGCGCCCCGGAGGGGACGAAGACCCCCTGCCCCCACGAGAACACCGGCCGCCCCCCGATCCAGACCTCGCCCTCGTCGGGCTGCTCGAGACCCGCGATCATGCGCAGCGCGGTCGTCTTGCCGCACCCGGCGGGGCCGAGCAGCGTGAGGAACTCACCCTCCTGCACGGACAGGGACAGATCACGCACGGCGACCACCTGGCCGAACCGCTTCGTCACCCCGCGCAGCTCGACCAGGCTCGTACGGTCACCCCTGAGATCGCGCTCCGGCGCGAGGCTCATGCCACCACCCCATCCGAACGCCGGGCTCCATGCGCGCGGGCCTCGAGCCGCCGCGCCACGATCTCCCCAACCAGGATCAGCGCGATCAGCAGCACGATGATCGCGTTGGCGAACTGCGGCGCTCCCTGTTCGGTGTAGCGGAAGGTCATGGTGGTCAGCGTGCGGGTCGCCGGGGTAATGAGCAGGATGATCAGCGACAGCTCTCGCATCGTGGAGATGAACGCCAGCAGCACCCCGGAGAGCAGCCCACTTGCCACCAGCGGCACCAGGATCCTGCGTAGCCGCAACCACAGGGGGGCACCAAGCACCACGGAAGCCTCCTCCAGTTCCCCGCTGACCTGCATCATGGCGGCGATACCGCTGCGTGACGCGAACGGCAGGTTCTTCACGGTGCAGATCAGCACCAGCAGTGCGAACGACCCGTAGAGTGCGGGCAGCGGGCCCCACGACCGCAGGAACACGGCCAGGTAGATCGCCCCGAACGCGATGCTGGGCACCAGGTAGGGCAGGAACGACACCTGTTCCACGGCCTTGGCCAGCAGCGTGCCGCGTCCCCTCACCACCGTCAGCCCGACCGCGATCCCGGCAACGCCGGTGAGCGCCGCCACGCCCAGACTCAGCCGGATGCTATTCCAGGCGGCGCCGAGGATCTGGCGGTTGCGCAGGATCCCGGCCTCGCCGTCGGCGATCGCCAGGTCGGGACGGCCGGCCCAGAAGTGGAGGGTCAGGTTGCTGAGCGCGTAGTTGTCGGAATACCGCATCAGGCTCTCCCAGACCAGCAACGCCAGCGGTACGAACACCGAGATCGCTATCAGGCCCCAGGCGAACGCCGTCGCGGCGGCGCGCCACCGGCCCAGTGCAACGGTGCGCGAGCGCACCCCCCGGCCGGTGATTGTAACGAAGCTGCGCCGGGCGCCGATGACGCGCTGGTTGGCGTAGACGGTCAGCGCTGAGATCGCGATCAGCAGCAAAGCCAGGATGTAGCCCGCGGCCGCCGCGCGGCTGATGATGTGGGAGTAGATCATCGTGGAGAGCGTGAAGAATCGCACCGGCAGCCCCAGCAGGTAGGGCGTACCAAAGGTCCCCAGCGCCTTCGAGAAAGTCAGCACCAGCGCCGAGAGCAGCGCAGGGAGCAGCAGGGGCAGGGTGATCCGGCGCAGGATCACGCCCCCACGTGCGCCCAGGACCTCGCCGCTCTCCTCGAGACTCGCGTCCACGCTGCGCATCGCCGCGGCCAACAGCAGGAAGGTAAAGGGGAAGTAGTGAAGGCCGAGCACCACGACGATCGGCACCGGGCCGTAGGCCAGCCAGTCGGGCGGCGGACTGCCGGTCAGGTACTCGAACAGCCCAACCCCGGCGCCGGCCCGCGCGTTGCGAAAGAGCGTGAGCCAGACCAGCGCGATCGTCCACGACGGCAGGATGTAAGGGACGACCCCCAGCGTCTGCAGCCAGCCGCGGCCGGGCAGGTCGGTCCGAACGACCAGCCAGGCCAGCAGGGCGCCGATCGCCAGCGCCGCGATCGATGC
>JBKJJG010000066.1:0-2580 GCA_046598155.1 bacterium
TCGCGAACGAACCCACGGCCGTTGGTCGTGCGGTCCAGCGTCGCGTCGTGAATGACCACGACCGCGCCGTCCCGCGAGACGTGCAGGTCGAGCTCGATAGCGTCTGCGCCCAGCGCCAGCGCGTTGCGCACGGCGGCCAGCGTGTTCTCCGGCGCCAGCGCGGCTCCGCCGCGGTGTGCGTGCACGTCCACCGATAAGGCCTGGGCCAGGCAGGGCACGGCGACGATGGCCGAGACGGTGATGGCCCAGGCGATCAGGACAACGCCCCGGGGCCCCAGGAGGTGTCTGCGACGGCTTTGCGCACGCGGAGTCATTTTCATCTCGTTCTTGTTCTTGGCCTAACCGGGATTCATCTCCTGCCCGGAGGCATTCCGCGCGAGCACGCCGGGAAGGCCGCCATCCCGGCCGTGATCATGCTCCACGGCGGGGGCGGCACCGCGCGGGCTGCCATGAGGGAGACAGGCTGGGCAGGCAAGGCCGATGAGTCCGGGTTTCTCGCTGTGTTCCCTGAAGCGACCAGTCCCAACCCCCGGGCTCCGGGTAACTTTGCCGGCAACCCGCAGACATGGAACGACGGCTCAGGCCGCTTCCACTCCGGCAGCACGAACGTTGACGATGTGGGCTTCATCAATGCCCTGCTTGACGATCTGCTCTCTCGCTTCGCGGTTGACAGCCGGCGCATCTTCGTGACGGGGTTCTCGAACGGCGCCTCGATGGCCTATCGGGTCGGCGCGGAGCTGTCAGTCCGCATCGCCGCAATCGCACTGATCTCGGGGCATCTCTGGCTCAAAGATCCTCAGCCCCTCCGGCCGGTCCCGCTCGTCTCCATCGCCGGCCTGGCAGATCCACTCAACCCGCCGGACGGCGGAGAGATCAGGGCGCCCGGCGGCAGGGTCGAGTACAAGCCTCCGCTGAGGGACTCGGTGCTGCGGTGGGCGAAGACGAGCGGTTGCCCGCCGGAACCCGCCGTGATTCGGGACGTGGACGGCGTCAAGGGGATCGCCTATTCGCCTTGTCTGCGGGGCTCTGAGGTGGTGTTCTATACTGTTGAGGGACTGGGGCACACATGGAGAGACATCTACTGAGGTGACGCATGCCTTCTGAGAAGATTGACGCATTTGGCGCCCGCGATACGCTGCAGGTTCCGGGCGGAACCGCGGAGATCTACCGGCTGGACCGGCTGGAGCGTGCAGGGCTCGGGCGGCCCGACCGCCTGCCGTTCTCGATCCGGGTGCTCCTGGAGGCCGTGTTGCGCCAGTGTGACGGCGTGCTGGTGACTGAGGACGACGTCCGGACGGTCGCCGGGTGGACGCCGAAACCATCGGAGCGCGACATCCCGTTCCTGCCGGCGCGCGTGCTTCTCCAAGATCTGACGGGTGTCCCCTCGGTGGCCGACCTGGCGGCGATGCGTTCCGAGCTGCACCGCCGCGGCGGGGACCCCGCCAGGATCAACCCTCTAAGTCCGGTGGACCTGGTCATTGATCACTCGGTCCAGGTGGACGCGTTTGGCTCCCCCGGGGCCATAGCCGTCAACGCGGAGCGCGATTTTGAGCGCAACCGTGAGCGGTACGCGTTCCTCCGCTGGGCGCAGAAGTCCTTCCGTAACTTCCAGCTCGTGCCGCCCAACACCGGCATCGTGCACCAGGTCAATCTGGAGTACTTGGCCACCGTCGTTGCCACACGCACGGCGAGCGGCCTCACGATCGCGTTCCCCGACTCGCTGGTGGGCCTGGATTCGCACACGACGATGATCAACGGCCTGAGCGTGCTGTGCTGGGGCGTGGGCGGCATCGAGGCCGAGGCGAACATGCTCGGCCAGCCATTCTACATGCTCCTGCCCGAAGTCGTTGGGGTCCGGCTCACCGGCGCCCTGCGCGAGGGCGTGACCGCAACCGACCTGGTACTGACCGTGACCGAGATGCTTCGGAAGCGGGGCGTTGTGGGTAAGTTCGTGGAGTTCTTCGGCGACGGTGTAGCCGCGCTGACGCTGCCCGATCGCGCGACCATCGGCAACATGGCGCCCGAGTACGGCGCCACGATCGGGTTCTTCCCTGTGGACCAGGAGACCCTGGCCTACCTCCGCTTCACCGGACGCACCGAGCCGCACATAGCGCTGGTCGAGGCCTACTGTAAGGAGCAGGGGCTGTTCCGAACCGCGGCGACGCCGGAGCCCGAGTTCAGCGAGGTCCTGGCGCTCGACCTCGGCGCCGTTGAACCCAGCCTGTCCGGTCCCAAGCGGCCGCAGGATCGGGTGGCACTGGCAGCGGCCGGACGCGCGTTCCAGGCCGCCCTGACCGCGCCGGTGGCCGGGCGTGGCTTCGGCCTGACCAGCGAGCAGGCGCGGCGGACGGTCGGTGAGCTCGGCCACGGTGCGGTCGTCATCGCGGCCATAACCTCCTGCACGAACACATCCAACCCGTCGGTGATGCTTGGCGCCGGGCTGCTCGCTAGAAAGGCAGTTGAGCGCGGGCTACGGGTTCCCAGTCACGTCAAGGCCAGCCTGGCGCCCGGATCCCGCGTCGTCACCGAGTACCTGCGCGACGCCGGGTTGCTGGCCCCGCTTGAGCAGCTCGGCTTCCA
>JBKJJG010000272.1:0-3701 GCA_046598155.1 bacterium
TAGGAGCTGAGCAGGCTGCCCAGGACGTTGACGCGCGCAAGCGTGGTAACCGTCGCGTACCCGGCGGCCAGCCCGACCGCCCAGCCGATCCCTGTTGTGAACACCACCTCGAGCACGACGACGCGGGCGAGACGGTTGGGGGCCAGGCCCAGCGCGGCGATCATGCCGAACTCTCTTGTGCGTTCGATCACGCTCACCACCGCGGTGCTCGTCACCGCGGCAGCCGCGACCAGGGCAAAGATGAGGGCGATCGGCAGGGAACTGGCGCGACGCGCCTGCAAGGCACTCTGCGTAGCGCCGAGTATCTCAGATAGCCCATAGGCGTGCAGGCCGCTTGGGAGCAGCGTCTGGATCGTGCGCGCGGTTGCGTCTTCCTGGCCTCGGGGCACATCGAGCGCGATGCCCGTGGCCGTGGGAACGCCGGTGAGCCTGCGGGCGTCATCGAGGTGGAGGAGTACGGCGCCGTCGTCCACGGACAGCACCCCGGTCGCCACCAGACCGACGACGACGAGCCCCGCCGCCTGAGGCCCGGCGCGCGACGCGGTGTCGAGGACTGCGCGCTCTCCGACGCGGACGTCAATGCGCTTGGCGAGCCCCCGGCCCAGGACGAGTTCGCCCGGCGCCTGCAGCATCCGCCCTTCCACAACGTGGGCGGGAACGGCGCTGACGGCACGCTCTTCCGCAGGCCGCACGCCCCGCGCCAGCACGGACTGCGCCGTGTAAGCCGACCGGATGAGGGCCGGGAACTCCAGGCGCAGCGCTGTGGAGCGGACGTGCGGGGTACGTTGGAGGGCAGGAACAAAGGCCAGATCGGGCAGGGCGTGTTCAGGATCCGGATCATCCCGGTACGCGGTGGTCGTTACCAGGACCGGCGCCACCACAAACCGCGCCTGGGTGGTTAGGACCGAGGCGATGATGCCGTCGTTTATTCCCCAGAAGAATATGGTTCCGAACGCGGCATACGCGACGACCAGCACCAGGAGGATGGTGCGCCGGCGGTGCCGCCACACGTTGCGCCAGGCGAGGCGGATGAGCGTGTTCACCGCCGGGCCACCCACTCTGCGAGCATGCGGTCGGTCGCCTTTGTGAAGACCTCCGCCCACTCTTTCAGCTCGTCCAGCCGCTTCCGGCCCGGATGGCCGGTGGCCAACTCGCCCATCGTCTGCTCTGCGAGATCGCGGTAGCGGCGGGCCTCCGTGCGGCGGATGGAAAGCGCGTGCTCCCAGGCGTGTGGTGAGAACACATAGTGCCCTGAGCGGTCTCCCAGAACCCGCGTCCTCTCAACGACCCCGAGCGTGAGCAGTCCGCGGATGTCGGTAGACACGCTGCTCCGACTGACCCGCAGCGTGCGAGAGATGTCCTGCCCTGTGAGCGGCCGGTCGGCGACCAACAGCAGCCCAAAGATGCGCCCGGCCCCCCGCGGCAGCCCGTAGTTCTTCCACATGGCGCCCAGTGTTTCGATGAACCGCATGAGCTGTGCGCTTAGCTGGGGGGCGTGCGTACTCCGGGTGCGGGTTCCCATGGTCGTTCCCACCACCGATTGTGGAATGTTCGGAAATTTCTGTCAATACCGAAACGCCCGAACATACATTTCAATTGCCCAGCAGCTTGACGAACCCAACCCACGCCGGCATCCGCACGAACCCGAACCTCGCGTTGATCGCCAGCACGGCCTCGTTCCGGCTGCTGTTAGACGTGCGGATCACCCGGGAGCACCGCGGTCAGTTGCTGGTGTAGCAGGCCCTGATCGCCGTCGCTGCGCTTGAGCGCGCTCTCGCCGATGTAGAGGTCTCCCATCTTGGTCAGGAAGAAGGCATCGAGCAGCGCCCTTGGATGGTGGACCTCCTGGTTCAGGAACTCCTCGCGCGAGGGCGGCGTGGGCAGTTCGGGTCGCGACGGAGTTCATCAGAAATGCGAGCCCGCGAGCGCGGTCCTCCCGCGTCCAGGCCTTCACTCTACGTCCACCTCGGGCCCTGACCGCGGACAGGAGAAGAACTTCTCCGGGTGATGTGCCCAGGGCACGTGACGGTAGCCGCCGTACGCGATCACCTCGTCGCCCCCGGCGGTGGCCGCCACCTGGCCAGCGCCGGAAGGTCGGCCTCGCTCAATTCTCGAACGATCGTCTCTACGACCATGACTCGGACATTGTACCAAGATAGACGGGGGTGGACACTTTGAAGGACGCATCAGTCGCGCTCCGCCTGCTGGAGGCCCTGGTCAACATGGACACGGGCTCCCGATCCCCGGACGGCCTCGCTTCCGCGGGTAACTGGATTCAGGAACAACTCGTGGGCCTGGGCCTTTCGGTGGAGCGGCGCGAGCACGCCAATGCCGGGCCGACGCTGGTGGGCCGGAGATCTGGAGCCGGGCGCCTCCGCCTGCTCTTTCTGGGACACTACGACACCGTCTTCGATTCAGGCGAGCCCGGACGCCGGCCGTTCCGCGTGGAGGCCGGTCGCGCCTACGGGCCCGGGGTGGCGGACATGAAGGGCGGCATTGTCACGCTGTGGGAGGCGCTGCGAGCCCTGAACGAGGCAGGTTGGAACGACTTCGCGGCGCTGACGGTCATCCACAACGCCGACGAGGAAGTCGGATCAAGTGCCTCGCGGGGGATCATCGAGACCGAGGGTCGGAACTGTGACCTATGCCTGGTGCACGAGCCGGGTCGGTCCGATGGATCGGTGGTCACCGCGCGCAAAGGTGTAGGCAGGTACACAATTACCGTGCACGGCAGGGCGGCCCACGCAGGCGTCAACCCCGAGGACGGCGCGAGCGCGGTCGTGGCGCTGGCGCGCAAGATCCTCGAGATCCACGCGCTCAACGATCTTTCCAGGGGCGTCTCCGCCAACACGATCGTGACCGCAGGCGGCACCCGCTCAAACGTGGTGCCTGATCTGGCCGAGGCCGAGATTGACCTGAGATTGCCCACCGCGGCGCTTGGCGCGGAGACCATCGCGCGTCTGGAGGAGATCGCGCGGGCCGAGCACCTTCCCGGCACGCACGCAACGCTTTCCGGGGAGATCAACAGGCCGCCGTTTGAGGCCGGGCCGGGCAGTTTGGCGCTGTTCGGTCTGGCGCAGGAGGCCGCGGCGATGCTGGGGTTCCCGCTTTCCGCGGCGACGACCGGCGGGGGCTCCGACGGCAACTTCATCGCACCGCTGGGGGTGCCCGTGCTCGACGGCATGGGCGCGGTGGGCGGCGGCTACCACGGCCCCGACGAGTACCTAGAGATTGTCACGCTGCCGCAGCGCGCGGCGCTGACGGCCCTGCTGGTCCAGGAGGCATGCCGCCGGGAGGATTTCCTCCGCCGGCCGGGTTAGCCCTCGTACTCCCGCGCTTCGATCCGGATGCCCATTCGCCGCATGTCGGCGATCAGACGGGATGGGTCCACGAGGTGTCCCATGAAGTGGAGGCCGGGTCTGCGGGAGGATTCGTCCAGGATCTGCAGCAGGCAGGCCGCCACAGGGACGGCCGTGAACATGTAGCCGTCCTCGTGGTAGAGGAAGAGCTCCATCTTCCGGCGTGCCCCTGCCCGGACTCCCTCCGCATCCATCTGTAGGGCTATCCCGTACGGGGGTGAGGTGAAGAACCTGGAAGACCAGCAGAGAAGCCGACCCATGGGTCTGAGCAGCGCCCTGGGGAAGAACCACACTCCCGCCATTACGACCGGCGTGACAATCCAGTCGGCGAACCAGTTGAAC
>JBKJJG010000059.1:0-12697 GCA_046598155.1 bacterium
ATCGCCTGCAAAAGCGGCATCCACCGCGAGCGCCTGCTCATCCCATCTCGACCTCGCGCCTGCGCAGGAAGACCGCGCCCAGGGTCGAGACGGTCACCAGCATCAGGAACATGAGGACCGCGATCGCCGAGCCCACGCCGATGTCCTGGAGCCCGGTGTCCACCTCGCCGAACGCGGTGCGGTAGAAGAGCAACCCGAGCACGTCGGTTGCCCTGTTGGGCGCGCCCGAGACGCCCTGCACGACGTAGGGCAGCTCGAACCAGTTGAACGACCCGATAAATGTCAGGACCACGATAATCGTCACCGCGGGCGCCAGCAGCGGGAAGATGATCCGCCGGGTCACGTCCCACTCGCTGGCACCGTCAAGGCGCGCCGCCTCCAGGTAGTCCTCGGGGACCGCGTTGATGCCTGCCAGGAACACGATCGTGGGGAAGCCCAGCCAGCGCCAGGCGTTGATGAGCGTCAGGGTTATCAGCGCGGTTTCGGGCTCTCCCAGCCACGCCCTCGCGAGCACTCCCAGCCCCAGGATACCCAACGTCTTGTTGATCACGCCGAAGACCGGGTTGAGGAAGAGGCCCCAGAGGAACCCCACGATCACGAGCGAGAGCGTCACGGGCAGGAAGAATATCGCCCGGTACGTCCGCGCGCCCCACGGGTTGCGGGCCAGGATCAGCGCCAGCCCCAGGCCCGTGAGGTTCTGGATCAGCATCGTCAGGCCGAAGACCACCACGTTGTGCCAGAACGCGCCCACCAACAGTCGGGGATAGGGAAACGTGGTGAACAGCCGGATGAAGTTGCCGAGGCCATGGAAGCCGCGCCGGCCGATGCCCTCCCAGGAGTAGAGACTGTAGGCCAGCGCCGAGAGGATGGGATAGGTGACGAACGCGGCAAACAGCACGACAGCCGGCGCCAGGAAGATTGCCAGCCACAGGCGCCGGCCGGCGCGCATGCTCAGGCCGCGGCGGGGACTGCGCCCCGCCCGGCTACCGTCCGCGGAAAGCGTCAATCCAGGAGCTCAGCCCGCGTGTTACCTCTTCGCCCACCTGCGCCGGCGTCATCGTGCCGGCCATCATCCCCTGCAGCGCGCTCTGCAGCAACGTGGAGCCGGTCGGCGCCTGCCAGCGGAATCCCACCAGCATGATGTAGGGGGTCGCCTTCCGGTTCATGGCCTGCACCTGCTGCAACTGGGGGTTCTTGACCGCGACGCCGGGCACGGCCGACATCTGCGCCAGCAGGTCGGTGAACATCTGCCCAAACTCCAGGGTGGCGGTGAAGCGGATGAACTTGAGGGCCGCCTCCATGTGCGGCGTCTTGGCATTGATGCCGTAGTTGCCGTCGGCGTACGACGAGACCCACGGGATCTGGTCGGCCCGCTCCGGCGGCGCGGCGAAGACGCCGAACTCCAGATTCTTATTCTGCGCCTTGAAGAACCCGATCTCCCATGATCCGCCGATGAACATTGCCGCCTGCTCGTTGATGAACAACTGCTGCATCGTGGCGTAGTCCACGCCCATGAATCCGGTGGGCATGTACGGCCGCAGCTCCAGCATCTTCGCCAGGGCGTTGGTGTAGGCAGGTTCGCGGAAGGTGGTTTGCCCGCGCGTGACCGCCTCGAAGAAGGTGGTCCCGCCGTAGAAGTTGGGCGCGATCACGCCCGAGAGCACCTCGAGCGTCCAGCCCTCCTTGCCGCCGTTGGCCAGCGGGACGACGCCCTTGTCCTTGAGGGTGCGCATGACCGTGAGGAACTGGTCCCAGGTCTTGGGCACGGTCAGGTTGTGCTGGGCGAAGATCTTCTTGTTGTAGAAGATCACCAGCGTCTGCGTGGCGAACGGCACGCCGTAGATGCGGCCGTCCTTGCGGCTGCGTGCGCCCGCGATGGTCTGCAGCGGGAACCGCTTGAGCTCGGGAACCTGCTCGAAGTCCAGGGGCGCGATGAACCCGGGCGCCGCGAACGTCTCGAGACCGCCGTACGCCCTCAGGTGGATGATGTCGGGACCGCGTCCCGCGGTCAGGCCGGTCGAGAGAATCGTCGCGTACTCGGGCGCGCGGAAGGGAATGAACTCGATCTTGATCCCGGGGTTGCGCGTCTGGAACAACCGGATCATCCGATCGTAAACCCACTTGTCTTCGGTCCGCCAGCTCCAAAAGGTGAGCTTCACGGGTTCCTGCCCGAGGACGCTTGCGGGGAAGAAGGTGGCGAACAGGGCCACCGCGATTAGTGCCGTGCACAACCGTCGCATCACTTCTTACACCTCCTCTGATCCTGCAACACTGGAATACTACCGCCCCGGCGCTACCATCCCTGCGCCGTCCGCCCCCCGAGGTGAGGGGCCAGCGCCTGCACGAACCCCCGCGCGATCTCCCTGGGATTGGTGATCGCGGTGCCCACCACCACGGCGAACGCCCCGCGGTCGAGGGCCTCGCGGGCCTGCGCAGGGGTCTTGATCCGGCCTTCGGCGATGACCGGCACGCGCACCCGCGCGGCCAGCGCCGCCACCAGATCCAGGTCGGGATCCTCGGGCGGAGGCGTCCCCGGGTCCACGTAGCCCGACAGCGTGGTCGCCACCGCGTCGGCGCCCGCCGCCTCGGCGGCCAGGCCGTCCTCGATGCCGGCGGCATCCGCAAGGACCGGCAGGCCGAGCTCGCCGTGGATCCTGGCGATCAACTCTTCCAGCGTCACACCGCCGGGCCGCGGTCGGCCGGTGGCGTCCAGCGCGACGATCGCCGCGCCGCCGGCGGCCACCGCTTCGGCCTCGGCGAAGGTGGGAGTGATGAGGACCTGGCAGTCGTCGTAGGGCCGCTTGTACAGGCCGATAATCGGCAGGTCCACCGCCGCGCGCGCGGCGCGGATGTCCTCGGGCCCGTTCATGCGCAGCCCCAGCGCGCCGGCACCGGATGCGGCCCGCGCCATCGCCGCCATGAACGCCGGGCCGTGGAGGGGATTGTCCGGCCGCGCCTGACACGACACGATCAGACCCCCGCGCAGCGCCGCCAGCGTTGGGTGGACGGTGAGGGAGCGGTGCGCCGCCGTTCCGTCCATGCGCGACTCCTCCTGATGCGCTACAATAAAAGGGTGACTACCCTGACCGAACGCGAGGCCTACAAACGCCTGCGCGATGCCGCAGACAGCATCGATCGGGCACTCGCGGTTGACCGCGGCTCGGTGCGGTGGCGTGACACCCCGGTACCAGGGGTGCTGTTCGGCCTGGCTCTCGGCGCGGCGCACGCCCTCATGTTCATGCCCTCCGGCGACATTGCCGGACCGGATTGGGGCGACCGCCTGCCCGGCCGCATCGAGGCCGCCCGCCGCTACCTGCTCGGTTTCCCGCGCCCGGCGCGGTAAGGCCTCTCCGGGGACGTATTCCGTGGCGCGGCTTCGTTTCCCTGTGGTCGGGCATCTTTGCGCGGGAGGGCCCCGGCGTGATAGTCGAGACACTGCAACTCGGCCCCATAGCGACCAACTGCTACATCGTCCGCGATGGGGCTACGGGCCGCGCAGCGGTCATTGACCCCGGGGGCGATGCCCCACGCGTGACCGCGGCGCTGGCGCGCTACAACCTCACGGTGGAGGCGATCATTGCCACCCACGCCCACTTCGACCATATCGGCGCGGTGCGCGACCTCGTGCTTGCAACGGGCGCGCCGTTCCTGGCCGGCGAGGCCGAACTCCCGGTGCTGGAAGTCGCGGCCGAGCAGGCCCTGCTGTTCTTCGGCATCGCCGTGCCGCCGCCACCGGCGCCGGACCGCCTGCTGCGCGACGGAGAGGATCTGATGCTGGCTGGCGCCCGGTTCCGGGTGGCGCACACACCTGGGCACAGCCCCGGCCACATCTGCCTGCTGGGCGATGGGGTGGCATTCGTGGGGGACGTGGTCTTTCCGGGCAGCATCGGTCGCACCGACCTGCCGGGCGGGGACTACGATACCCTGATGCGGGCGATCGCACGCCACATCCTGACGCTGCCCGACGAGACCGTTCTCTACAGTGGGCACGGTCCGGCGACCACGGTCGGCCGCGAGCGCCGCACCAACCCATTCTTGGTCGGTCTCGCTCCACTGGCAGGGAGCTGATCTTGGGCAAGGCATCGCTGGGCGACGGCCTGCTCCTGCTCCACGGGGCCGGCGGCCAGGCGCTTGCCTGGCAGAACCAGCTCCTGGCGTTTCCGCGCGCGCGGGCCCAGGATCTCCCAGGCCGCGCCGGAGAGACCCCGACCAGTGTGGAAGGCTTCCTCGGGGTGTTGCGCGACACGCTGGGGCAGGGCGCCGCGCTGATCCTAGCCGGGCACTCGCTCGGCGGCGCCATCGCGCTGCGGTGGGCGCTATCCTACCCAGGGGAAGTCCGCGCGCTCGTGCTCCTGTGCACCGGGGCGCGGCTGAGGGTTGCGCCGCAGATCCTCGAAGGGGTCCGTGCCGCGGACCCCGCGGCGATCGAGCAGTTCGGCGCGATGTGGCTCGGAGCAAACCCGTCTCCGCGCCTGCGCGAGAAGTCGCTGGCGCTCCTGCACGCCGCACCGCCGGCAGTGCTCGCCGCGGACCTGGAGGCCGCCGATGGGTTCGACGCCATGGCCGAGCTGGACCGGCTGCGGCTGCCGGTGCTCGTCATCTGCGGCGCCGAGGACCGGCTCACCCCGGTGAAATACGGCCGCTACCTCCACGAGCGGATAGCCGGATCCGAGATGGTGATCATCGAGCGAGCCGGGCACATGGTTATGCTCGAGCAACCCAGTGCGGTGAACCGCGCGATGCGGGCGTTCCTGGAGCGGCTCGACCACGAGGCACCACACCGCGAGGCACCTGACCTGGAGGCGGAAGATGTGCGCGACGGTTGATCTCAACGCGGACGGCGGCGAGGGGTTCGGCGCCTACACCATCGGGGCCGACGCCGAGCTGCTGCGCTCGGTGACCTCGCTCAACGTGGCGTGCGGTGCCCACGCCGGCGACCCTGTGGTCATCCGCGCGGTGATCCGCGCAGCCGCGGCCGCGGGCGTGGCGGTGGGCGCGCATCCCGGCTTTCCCGATCTCCAGGGGTTCGGCCGCCGGGCGATGCAGATCGCGTCCACCGACCTGGTCGCCATGCTGATCTACCAGATTGGCGCGGTGGCGGCGCTGGCCGCCTCCGAGGGCACGCGACTGCGGCACGTGAAGGCGCACGGCGCGCTCTACAACATGGCGGTTGCGGACGCGGCGCTGGCCGGAGCGATCGCTGAGGCCGCGGCCGCGTTCGAGGGGTTGTGGCTGTACGCGCCGCTCAACTCGGCGATGGCCGCCGCGGCCGAATCCCGCGGCATTCCTGTGGCGTACGAGGCGTTCCTCGACCGCGGCTACCGCCGCGACGGCACGCTGGTGCCGCGCGCCGAGTCCGGAGCCCTGCTGACCGACCCGGCTCAGGTGGCCGCGCGCGCGGTCACACTCGCCACCGAGGGGACGGTCACCGCAGCGGACGGCACCCAGATCTCGCTGCGGCCGCGGACCCTGTGCGTTCACAGCGATACCCCGGGCGCCGGCGCCCTAGCGGCCGCGGCCCGCGCCGCGCTGAGAGCAGCCGGGGTGCGCGTGGCCCCGCCGTGGAGCGTGCCGTGATCCACCTTCCCGCGGCGGCCGAGTAGGGCGCGTGAGCCGGCGCCTGCGCGGGTACGTGCTGGGGCACCGCCGTGCCTACCTGATCGGCTTTGCCCTCAGCCTGCTCAGCACTGGGCTGTCCGTGACCAACCCTTGGGTGCTGCGGCTGGCCGTGGACGGCATCCGGGCCGGCGCCGCGCCGCGCCTGCTGGTGGGGCTGGCCGCGGCGTACGTGGGGATCGCGCTGACCGGCGGGTTCATACGGTATCACTGGCGCATGAGGATGCTGGGGGCAGGCCGGCGGATCGAGTACGAGATCCGCAACGATTACTTCGCGCACCTGCAGCGGATGCACCAGGCCTTCTTCCAGCACACCCGCACCGGCGACCTCATGGCCCGCGCGATCAACGACCTCAACACCATCAGCCGCCTCGTGGGCGTGGGCATCATGCACTCGTTCAACACCATCTTCATGTTCACCGCCGCGGGCACGCTCATGTTCACCATAGACCCGCCGCTGGCGCTGGTGGTGATGGTGATCCTGCCCATGGTCAGTCTGGTCTTCGTGCTGCTGGGCCGGCGCATTCACCGACAGTACGAGCAGGTCCAGGAGCAGTTCAGCACGCTCTCGGCCCGCGCGCAGGAGAACTTCTCGGGGATCCGCGTCGTGAAGGCGTTCGCGCAGGAGTCCGCCGAGATCGCCACCTTCGGCGCGATCAACCGCGAGTACATGGCGCGCTCGCTGCGGTTGGCCCGCACCTCCGGCGCGCTATGGCCTGCGATGACGCTCATCCTCGGTGGTGCGGCTGCCGCGGTGCTGTTGCAGGGAGGCCAGGCCGTGGTTGCCGGCCGCATCACGCTGGGCCAGCTCGTGCAGTTCTTCGGCTACCTGATGATGTTGTCGTGGCCGATGATTGCGCTGGGTTGGGTGGCGACCATCGTCCAGCAGGGGCTTGCCTCGATGCGGCGGATAGAGACGATTCTCGACAGCCGGCCGGCCATCGCCGAGCCGCCGGAGCCGGTGCGACCGGAGCGGCTGCGCGGTGAGATCGAGTTCCGCGACGTCTCGTTTGCCTACAACGGGGTGCCGGTGTTGCGCGGCATCAACCTGCGCATCCCCGGGGGAGCCACCGTGGCGATCGTCGGCCCAACCGGTTCAGGCAAGACCACGATGGTCTCCCTCATTCCCCGCCTGTTCGACCCGACCGGCGGCGCGGTGCTGGTGGACGGGATTGACGTGCGCCGCCTGAGTCTTCCCGTGCTCCGAGGAAGCATCGGGTTGGTGCCCCAGGAGTCCTTCCTGTTCTCCGATACCCTGGAGGGCAACCTGGCCTTTGGGTTGGAAGGCGGCGACAGCAGCCGCGCGCGGGAAGCGGCGGAGACCGCGCGGCTGGCCCCGGAAATCGCCGAGTTCCCGAGGGGATACCAAACCGTGGTCGGGGAGCGCGGCGTCACCCTTTCGGGCGGCCAGAAGCAGCGCGCGACGATCGCCAGGGCGCTGGCGCGCGACCCCGAGATCCTGATCCTGGACGACGCGCTCAGCAGCGTGGACACGCGCACCGAGGAGGAGATCCTCCAGGCGCTGCGCCGGTTCATGGCGACGCGCACCAGTCTGATCATCTCGCACCGCATCTCGACGGTGCGCGGCGCCGACCTGATCGTGGTGCTGGGCGACGGGCGGATTGTCGAGCAGGGCACGCACGATGCGCTGCTGGCAGCCGGCGGGCTCTACGCCGACCTTTACCAGAAGCAGCTCCTGAAGGAGGCCCTGGAGGCCGACGAGGCCTCGACGCCATGAGCACGGCATTCCACGAAGACGAGATCATCGGCGCGGCATACGACGCGCACCTGATGCGGCGGCTGATGGGCTACGTGCGCCCGTACCGCGCCGCGGTTGCCCTGGCGGTTGTGCTGCTGCTGCTCACCTCCGCCGCCAGTTTGGTGGGTCCCTACATAGTTCGGATCGCCATTGATGATCACATCACGCCCGGACGGCTGGAAGGGCTGGGGGTGGTAATCCTCGCCTACCTGGGAGCGCTGGCCGCTGCCTTCATCCTCCGGTATGCCCAGACCTACATGATGGCGCGCGTCGGGCAGCACGCGATGTACGACCTGAGGATGGAGTTGCTCACACACCTCCAGCGGCTCTCGGTTGGCTTCTACACGCGCCATCCGGTCGGCCGGCTTGTGACGCGCGTCACCAACGACATTGAGGCCCTCAACGAGATGATCACCCAGGGCGTCGTGGCCATCTTCGGCGACCTGGTGACGCTGGTGGGCATCGTCGCCATCCTGCTGTACCTTGACTGGCGCCTGGCACTGGCCACGATGCTTGTGCTGCCGGTCATCATTCTGTTCACCGCACGGTTCCGGGCGGTGGCGCGCGAGGCCTACCGCGCGATCCGGGTGCGCCTGGCCCGCATCAACGCCTTCCTCAACGAGCACATCATGGGAATGGGGATCGTTCAGCTCTTCGGCCGCGAGGCCCGGGAACAGACTCGGTTCGAGGAGCTGAACCGCGAGCACCTGACGGCCGGCATGGCGTCGCTGCGATCGTTCGCCATCTTCCACCCGGTGGTGGGCGCGATGAGCGCGGTGGCGGTGGCGATCATAATCGCCTACGGCGGCGCGCAGGCGCTAGCAGGAACGATCAGCGTTGGGCTGGTGGTGGCGTTCGTTCAGTACGCCCAGCGGTTTTTCGAGCCGATCGAGGATCTGGCCGAGAAGTACAATATCCTGCAGGCGGCCATGGCCTCGGCCGAACGGCTGTTCCGCTTGCTGGACGAGCCGATCGAGGTGGAGGATCCGCCCGCGCCGCTGCGCGCGGATCGCGTGAGGGGGGAGATCGAGTTCCGCGGAGTCTGGTTTGCCTACGAGCCCACCTCGGTTTCCCAGGAGGGCGGCCTGCCCGCACCCGCCCCGGAGCATGACTGGGTGCTGCGGGACGTGTCGTTCCACATCCGCCCGGGCGAGAGCGTTGCGTTCGTGGGGCACACCGGCGCCGGCAAGTCCTCGATCATCAACCTGATCACGCGGTTCTACGACCCCCAGCAGGGATGCGTGATGGTGGACGGCCACGACGTGCGGGGGTGGGACCAGCGCGAACTGCGCCGGCACATAGGGCTGGTCCTCCAGGACGTCTTCCTGTTTGCGGGGACGATAGAAGACAACATCCGGCTGGGGACCTCCTCGATCACATCAGGGCAGGTGCGGCGCGCGGCCGAGTTCGTCAACGCCGCCCGGTTCATCGAGCGGATCCCCGGCGGGTATCAGGCCCAGGTGCAGGAGAGGGGCGCCACCCTCTCGGTGGGTCAGAAGCAGTTGATCGCGTTTGCGCGGGCGATAGTTCACAACCCGGACGTCCTGCTGGTACTCGACGAGGCGACCAGCAGCGTGGATACTGACACCGAGATCCTGATCCAGGACGCGCTGGGCCGCGTGATGCAGAACCGGACCTCGATCATCATCGCCCACCGGCTCTCGACGATCCAGCACGTGGACCGCATCCTTGTGATCCACAAGGGCCGCATCGCCGAGGAGGGCACGCACCGCGAGCTGCTGGCCCGGGGTGGCATCTACACCAAGCTCTACCAGTTGCAGTATCGAGACCAGGAGATGCGCCATGACACCTGAAGTCAAACCGCTATTGAAGAGATTGCGCGAGATGGCGATCGAGGCGCTGGAGGAGCGCCGCGGGCTGGTGGCCTACTCGAAGATGGAGGCCCAGGAGATGGACCATCTGGCCCGCAAGGTGGAGCAGGAGGCCCTGGAACAGATCCGGTCCGCGCTGCCGGAAGCCTCGGTCCTGCCGGAGATCGAGAACGTCTTGAGCCGGCTGCAGCAGATGGACGCGCAGCTGGCCGAGCTGGACGCGCGGGAGGAGATCTCGGACCGGTCGCGCCAGCTCGAGCGCGACGACATCATCTGGAGGGCGTTCGAAGAGGTGGTCAGGCTTCTGGGGATTGAGTGAACGAGCGTCTGATCGAGTCGAACTCCTATGGCGTCCTTCGTCGCTGAATCCATTCAGCCACGCCTCGGTCTCTGTGGACGCGGAACGCCTCTTCGGTTAAATGTGGCTTGAGGGGCTTCGTAAGACCCGCTTCTTGCAGCACCCGCTCGAAGGAAACTCCTCGGTCATGGAGACCGAGATGGCACAGCGCTCTGATTGAAGGTATGTCACCAGTGCAGAAGCGATGAGGGAGACTCCGGCACAGAAGAAGCGCAAGGGCTTCCAGTTCTCCTTCGTCGATGGCCTGGACCATTACGCGATCCAACCCGGCCGCCACAGCCTCCAGTTCCTCAAGCGCAGCATCAAGGATCCCGATTGCCCCTAAGGCGACGGCTGGATTCAGATCGATCTGCTCTCGCCTGCCAGTTGCACGGTCTTTGTAGAATCCAGACTCCTCAACGACCGTGCGAGGCAAGGTCACTTGGTGGCGCTCCACGATGTGCTGCCAGACGCCAAGCTCGTGCGCCTCTATTACTACCACTGCATCACACAGGAGCAGTAAGCTCGGCATCGAACCCGCTTGCGTTGGTGAGTCCGTAGGATTCCAGTTTCTCCTCGAGATCAGCCAATTCGCTAGTCAACAGGGCGGCTAGCCGACCGCGGCTCAAGTCTCCACGGGTATATGCCAGGTGTGCGAGCCGTGCAAAGCGTAGTGGGGGGGCTGGCGGCCTATCCCAATCAGCTCGTCGAGCCGCGGAATCTAGTAGCTGGAATTCGGGGCCGTCCAAGATCTTTTGAGCCTCGTCTTCCCTGAGCCACCCAACGTTCACAAGCCGCCAAAACAAGGCGTCCGTCGATACGTGAAACTGCCTTGCGACGTCGATCAGCTCATGAATGGATATCTTCCCTTGGCGCGCCCTTCGCTCGGCTTCGGCGCGGACGGTATCAGATGGCAAGAGGAGTGCTGCAGCGAAGGCGTTTGCCAACCTTTCCACTTTTGGGGCAAGAGCGGGTTGTGTTTGCAGCAGTTCTGGGGGCAGACACTTCCACGTCACTAGGTGAAAGAGGTCGTGGGCGACGCTGAAGTTCCGCCGCCATCGCGGTTCACTTGAGTTGACCAGAATCGCTGGCCCGAAATCGCCTATCGTGCAAGATGCCGAGCCTCTCTCCGCTAGATCCTCGTGCCAGACCTTGACGCCGAAGTCGTCCTCAAGGACCTGGATCAAGGCAGCAGCAGGCTTCGCTCCCAATGCCAGTTGTTGTCCTACTCGCGTGGCCATCGCTTCGGCTTGGGCATGCGTTAGCCAATCAGGGCTGATAGCCTCTGATGGGAGCAGTGTTTCGCGTACTTGTCCTGTGAGTTCTTCTAGGAAACGATACTGCCGACAACGCTCAAGGAACTTCGCCTCGATCACCTCGGACTGCGCAGGCGCATTACGCCACAACACGGGTGCAGGTTCGGGAATGCGGTCGCTCAGGAGGTCGGCAACGGAGAAATGGAGAGCCTTGGCCAGACGGACGAGCTCCGAAGCTCGAACGTCCCGGACTCCCCGTTCGATGTCCGATATGGTCTGGGGGTGCTGAAACCCGGTGGCTTCCGCGAGTTGCTGCTGGCCTATCCCGAGGCGTGTTCGGGCCTCACGAATACGCGCAGCCAATTGCTCTTTCAGGCTCACCCTACGCCTCCCGGTCAGGCGTCGATCGCCTGGCCGCTACATGGTACCATGTGGCTTGGCTTGACTCAAGAAAAACTTGAAAGCCCGAATGAAAACCCCGGGTTCACGCCGCCCAAGATGTGTAATATTCTACTTCCATAAGACTTCTCGTCCGGCACTCATGATCCGGCCGAGTGGGTAGGATGCACGCTTCGGGTTGATGCCCGCTATGCCCGGTGGATGGGGGCCCTGGAGTGCGGGCTGGTGGAGATCAGGCCGCGCTACTTCCTTCGGCGTCCGCCGCGCTTGGCTTCGGTGTTGCGCTTCAGGTCGAGCAGCCGTTCCTCGCTTTCCTTTACGAAGGCCTTCAGCTTGTCCTCGAACGAGGTGCGCGGCCGGCCCCGCACCTGACGCTCCTCGGGGGAGAGCGCCTGCTTGACCGAAAGGTCGAGCTTGCCCTTGTCGTTGAGGCCGAGGATCTTGACCCTGACCTTGTCCCGTTCTTTCAGGTAGTCCTTGACGTCCTTGACATAGGTGTCGGCGATCTCGGAGATGTGCACCAGACCGCTCTTCCCTTCGGGGAGTTCAATGAAGGCACCGTAGTTGGTGATCTTGACCACCGTGCCCTCGACGATGCTTCCTGTTTCCAATGACATGCTCTAACAGACACGCTCCTTTCTTTCTCTGATTCTGGCGCGCGACGGATTATACCCGCACCCCGCCAGGAGTGTCAACGTGGCGCGGGCGTGGGACCAGGGGTAGGGCGGACCAGGATGACGGCGATCTCCCCTGGCCGGATGAGCCCCAACTGCTCCCTGGCCATCCGCTCTATGTACTCAGGCGTGTTCAGCAGCCGAATCTCCTCGCGGAGCTGCGCGATCTGCTTCCTTAGAGTGTCCCGCTCCTGGGACATGACCCCCAACTCGCGCCGCACCTTGAACCCGTCCCAATAGGCCCCTCCGAACGCGACCGCCACCGCCAGCAGCACGCCGGTGGCCACGAGCGGTCCGGCCCAGCGCGGGATAACGCGGCGGGGAGAGCCCGGGGGCAGGATCGGACGGCGCGCATCGGCGTGTGCCATGACGGTTGCTGCGACGAAGGGACGACCCCGGCAGGTTGTCCCAACCGCCGCGATTCGCTGGCGCGCCTCAGATTCCTGCCTGCCGCGCGCCTGGCGGGAACGCCGCCCAGCCAGCGTACCGCGCCCGCGCGCCCAGGGCCTCCTCGATCCTCAGGAGCTGGTTGTACTTGGCCACGCGTTCGCTGCGCGAGGGCGCGCCGGTCTTGATCTGTCCGGCGCCGGTGGCCACGGCCAGGTCCGCGATCGTGGCGTCCTCGGTCTCGCCCGAACGGTGCGAGATGATCGTCGCGTAGCCGACCGCCCGCGCCACCGCGATGGTCTCGAGCGTCTCGGTGAGCGAGCCGATCTGGTTCACCTTGATCAGGATCGCGTTGCCGACCTTCTCGGCGATTCCCCGCCGCAGGAAGTCGACGTTCGTGACGAAGAGATCGTCGCCGACGAGCTGGAGGTGGGCAC
>JBKJJG010000033.1:0-4076 GCA_046598155.1 bacterium
TCGAGGCCGGCGAGGTGGACGCCTTGGTGCTCGCCGCGGCCGGTCTGGAGCGGCTCGGTCTTGCCCATCGCGCCGGGGAGCGGTTGGATCCCACGGTGATGCTCCCGGCGGTCGGCCAGGGCGCGGTCGTGATCCAGTGCCGTTCCGACCAGGCCTGGCTAGGCGAGCGGCTTTCCGCAATAGACCATTCCCCGACCCGGGCCGCGGTGGAGGCCGAACGCGCCTTCCTGGCTGCGCTGGGTGGAGGATGCCAGCGGCCCATAGCAGCGCTGGCCGCCACCGATGGGGCACGCCTGAGGCTCCAGGGTGCGGTGCTGGACCCTTCTGGAGAGCGCATCGTGCGGGATCAAGTCGAGGGCGACACCACGGCGCCCGCGGAACTGGGCAGGCGACTGGCGGCCCGGCTCCTCGCAGGCGGGGCGCGCGAGCTCCTGGCAGAGGCGGTCCGGTGAACACGGACGGGCTGCCGCTGGCCGGCCGGCGCATCCTGGTCACGCGACCGCGGCACCAGAGCCGTCAGATGTGCGAGCGGCTGAGCCGGATGGGAGCGCAGCCGGTGGCGGTTCCAACGATAACCATTGCCGGACCGCGTCCGGGCGGACCGCTGGACACCTCCATTCGGCTGATTGACCGGTACGACTGGGTCGTGATCACGAGCACGAACGGCGCGCGCGCGGTCCTCGCTCGGGCTGGGGCTCTGGACGTCAACCTCGCCGGAAGAACCCGTCCGCGCTGGGCAGCGATAGGACCGGCTACCGCCGCAACCCTCCAGGAGGCCGGGGTTCGGGTCGCCCTGACGCCGTCACGGTACCTCACCGGTGCGGTCGCCGCGGCGCTGGCCGACGTCTCTGGCCTGAGGATCCTGCTGCCCCGCACGAATGCGGCCGGCCCTGCGCTGGGCGAGGCACTTACCGCGCGGGGCGCGATCGTTGACGAGGTGACTGCCTACAGGACGGTGCTGGCGCCGGAGGGGTCCCGCGTCGAAGTGCGACGGCTCATCGGATCGCGGGCAGTGGACACCGTGCTCTTCACGAGCGCCTCGACCGTCCGCGGCCTGGTAAGGTTGCTGGGAGAGGAGCGCGACGGCCTCCGGGCGATGGTGATAGGATGCATCGGTCCGGTCACGGCGGCAGCGGTAGCGGATGAAGGGTTCGAGGCGACCGTCGTCGCCTCGGAGCACACCACGGATGGGTTGATCGCCGCCCTGGTTGCCCAAGGAGACCGATGATGTCAGAAGTCACGCCCCGCGCTGATCTGCGGGCGCGTCCGCGCCGGCTACGGGCCGGGGACGCGCTCCGACGGCTCGTACGGGAGGCCCGGCTGCATCCGGAGATGCTCGTTGCGCCGCTGTTCGTCCGTCCGGGCCGCCGCGTCAGGGAGCCGATCTCCTCCCTGCCCGGCCAGATGCGGTTCTCTCCCGACGAGCTCGTCCGCGAGGTGGACGGCCTGGCAGAGGTCGGCATCCAGGCCGTGCTGCTGTTCGGCGTTCCCGACGCCAAGGATCCGGGTGGCAGCGGCGCCTACGCCGACGACGGCATCGTCCAGGAAGCGGTGCGCCTGCTCCGCGCGAGGAACCGCGCGCTCGTGATCATGACCGACGTCTGTCTGTGCGCCTACACCGATCACGGACACTGCGGGATCGTCGCCGGCGAGGGCGTGGACAACGATGCCACCCTCGGACTGCTGGCGCGCACCGCGGCCTCACACGCCGCATCCGGCGCAGACGTGGTCGCGCCCAGCGCCATGATGGACGGCCAGGTCGCCGCCATTCGGGAGGCGCTCGATGCGTCCGGCTTCAGCCAGGTAGGCATCATGGCCTACGCGGCCAAGTATGCCTCGGCCTTCTACGGACCGTTCCGTGAGGCGGCAGGGTCGTCCCCGCAGTTCGGCGACCGCCGGACCTACCAGATGGACCCGGCCAACGTGCGCGAGGCCCTGCGCGAGGTCGCGCTGGACGCCGAGCAAGGCGCCGACATCATCATGATCAAACCCGCCCACGCGTACCTGGACGTGATACGCGCCGCCCGGGAAGCGGTGGCGCTTCCGATCGCGGCCTACCACGTCAGCGGCGAGTACGCGATGCTCAAGGCGGCGGCGCAACTCGGATGGATCGAGGAACGCCGCGCGATGACCGAGGTACTAACCGCCATCCGCCGAGCAGGGGCCGATCTCATCATCACCTATGCCGCCGCCGACGCCGCGCGCTGGCTCACGGAGGATACCGGGGGTTGAACCATCCGATGATCCTATCGGCGATCGGGCTCAGCCACAAGACCGCGCCCATCGAGATCCGCGAGCGCATGGCCTTTGCGGAGGCGGATTTCCTGCCGGTCCTCGGCACGCTGCGCGGACGGGCAGGGATCCGCGAGTGCATGCTGCTTTCCACCTGCAACCGCACCGAGGTGTACCTGGTCACGCCCGGCGCCGCCCCGATGGTCGAGGTGGCCGAGATGCTCGCCGCGGCCCGCGGAGTGCCTTCCGAGGCGTTCGCTCCCTCGCTCTACCAGTACTGCGGGATGTCGGCCGCCCGGCACGTGATGCGGGTGGCGGCCGGCCTGGACTCGATGGTACTGGGCGAGGAGCAGATACTCGGGCAGGTGAAGCGCGCCTTTGACCTGGCGCGCCTGGGCCGGAGCACGGGACCCGTGCTCAACCGTCTGGTGGCGCTCTCCATAACCACCGGGCGCCGCGTGCGCCGCGAAACCGGCGTGTCACGCAGCGCACCCTCGATTCCCCGGGCAGCGTTGTCGCTCGCCAAGCGCACGCTGGGCTCGCTGAGCGGGCGGACCGCGCTCGTGGTAGGGGCCGGAGAGGTTGCGGGACTGGTGGTAAAGCTCCTGGTAGCGGCCGGAGCCCGGGTCACGGCCGTAGCCAACCGCACCCTGGAAGCGGCCCGCGGCCTGGCCGCGCTTGCCGGAGCCGAAGCGGTCCCCCTGGAGGCGATCGCGGCAGCGGGCAGGAGCGTTGATCTCATGGTGGTCTGCGTGGGAGCCAACGCGCCGCTCGTGTCACCGGCCATGATCGGCTCTGACCGCGACAAACCCCTGCTGGTTGTTGACCTGGGCATCCCCCGCGGCGTGGATGCAGCGGTGGCCTCGCTCCCGGGCGTCGCGCTGCACGTGCTTGACCAGCTCCCTGTCGAACCCGCCTCAGGCCAGGTTCCTCCGGAGGAACTGGCGCACGCCGAGGAGATCGTCGAGGCGGCCCTGGCGGGTTTCGAGGAATGGATGGCCTCCCGCATGGCGGTGCCGCTGATCACCGCGCTGCACAGCCGGGCGGACCGCGTCGTGGAGAGCGAGCTTGCGCGTGCGCGCGCGCGCCTGCAGGGGTTGGACGAGGCGCAGCGCGCGGCGGTCCGCGTGGTCGTCGAAGCCGTGGCGCGCAAGCTGCTCCAGGCGCCGATCGTGCGACTGCGCGAGTCGGCCGCCCGCCACGACACGCGCGCGTTGGAACTCGCCGGTGAGCTGTTTGACCTGGCAGTGGACCCAGAGGGGTCCGGAGAGGCGTGAGGCAGGAATGGACGATTTTGCAACCGCGGGTCCGCGATCCGCGGTCCTCTTCAAGGAAGCCGAGGGCTTCTTCCCTGGTGGAGTGAACAGCCCGGTGCGGGCGTTCCGAGCGGTGGGAGGTACCCCGCTCGTGGTGCGCTCCGCGAGCGGCGCACGCCTGACCGACCTCGACGGTCGCGAGTTCCTGGACTACGTCGGCTCGTGGGGAGCGCTGATCCTGGGGCACGCCGACCCGGAGGTTGTTGCGGCCATCCAGCAGAAGGCCTCTGCCGGTACCAGCTACGGCATGCCCACCCCCGATGAGGTCGGGCTGGCCCGGCTGGTCCGCGCCGCGGTGCCGACGATGGAACGGATGCGCTTCGTCAGCTCCGGCACCGAGGCCTCGATGAGCGCGATCCGCGCGGCGCGCGGGTTCACCGGCCGGGACAAGATCGTCAAGTTCGCCGGCTGCTACCACGGCCACGCAGACCCCCTGCTCGCCCAGGCGGGCTCCGGGGTGGCCACCTTCGGGCTGCCCAGCAGCGCGGGGGTGCCGGCGGCCGCGGTCGCCGACACGCTGGTGGCCCA
>JBKJJG010000041.1:0-1913 GCA_046598155.1 bacterium
CGCTCGTCCAGGGCAGACGGGTGGCGGCGCGCGTGGTCCTGCCCAATCGCGAGGAACTGGTCCCACATCATGACCATGGGGTCCTGGAACGTCCGCAGGCCCTCCGAGTCCATGACGACGATGTGCTCAAGGAGGGGCAGCCGGCCGCGGACCTCCAGGGCCTTGTCGAGCTGCTCCTCGCTTTCGACGATGAACACCCTGCAGCCGGCGTGCTCCAGGATGTAATGGGTCTGTTCGGGGCTGCTGGTGGTGTAGATTCCGGTCGTCGCGCCGCCGCACGCCTGGATGCCGACGTCGGCGTAGAGCCACTCCGGCCGGTTCTCACCGATCAGGCCGACCCGCTCGCCCCGCTGCACGCCGAGCGACAGCAGGGCGTTGGCCACCTGCCGCACCTGGCCGGCGTACTCCTCCCAGGTGATGCGGTGCCAGATCCCGAAGCGTTTTCTCCGCAGCGCGACCCGCGCGGGCTGGCGAGCGGCCTGGGCGAAGAAGAGGCCTGGGACGGTGCCGGTAAGGACCGGGCGGGGCTGCGTCATGACCATAGGTACTGCTTGAGATACTCCGCGGGCGTCGTGCTTCCTGCAGCCCGACGGACAGGAAATCGCGCGCCAGGCCGGAATGAATCCCCATGAACACCCTGCTCGATGGGCTCTTCAACCTGCGGGGCCAGGCCGCGCTCGTCACGGGCGGCTCCCGCGGCATAGGCCTGGCGATCGCCCATGCGCTCGGAGGGGCCGGCGCCCGGGTGGCCATCGTCGCGCGCCGGGCGGAGTGGCTGGCTCCTGCGGAGAAGGCCCTGCGCGAAACCGGCGTAACCTGCGCCGCGTTTTCCGCCGATGTCGCCGACGCGGAGCAGGTGGCACAAACCGTCGCGGCGGCCGAGGCAGCCGTGGGCCCTCTCTCGATCCTCGTGAATGCCGCCGGCCGCACCTGGGGCGCGCCGGCCGAGACGATGCCCGTCGAACGCTGGCGCGAGGTCATGGAGGCCAACGCCACCGGTGCCTTCCTCGTGTGCCAGGCGGTAGGCCGGGGCATGATCGCCCGACGGTACGGCCGCATCCTCAACATCGCATCGGTGGCCGGCCTCGTAGGTTCGCCGCCGGAGATCCTGGCGGCCGCTGGTTACGCCGCGAGCAAGGGCGCGCTGATCGCGCTGACCCGCGCGCTGGCCGTGGAGTGGGCGCGGTACGGGATCACCGTCAACGCGCTGGCGCCGGGGTTCATCTCGACCCGGATGGCTGAGGCCGTCATCGAACGGGCCGGCCAGGCACTCCTCGACCGGATCCCTCTCGGCAGGATAGGCACGACCGAAGACCTGCTGGGATCCGCCCTCTGCCTGGTGTCGCCGTCGGGCGGATACATCACCGGGCAGGTGCTGGCGGTGGACGGCGGGATGACGGCCGCGTAGCGGCCGGGCGGTCGCACGCGCCGAGCGCATGGGCCCATGCGAATCATACCCCTTGCCCTGCCCACCCCTTATCCGGTCGGTCCGGTCAACGCGTATCTGCTGCCCGGCCCGCCGGTGACGCTGGTGGACTGCGGACCCAAAACCCCTGAAGCACTCGCAGCGCTGCGGGACGGCCTGGAACAGGCCGGGTCCGCCCTGGGGCAGATAGAGCGCCTGGTAATCACCCACGGTCACCTGGATCACTTCGGGCTGGCTGCCACCGTAGCCGCCGAGAGCGGCGCGGTGGTCTGTGCCCACAGGGCCGACCTCCCCAAGTTGACCGGGGATCGCGCGTTCGTGGAGCCGATGCGGGCGCTGATCGCCGGCGCCGGTTTCCCGCCCAGCGTGGCGGAGGTTCTGCTGGAAGTGCTGCGGAGGTACCGCGGCCAGTTCGATCCCATCACGCCGCCGCGTCTGCTCAGTGACGGCGACCTGCTTCCCCTGGCAGATGGCGCGCTGGAGGTTC
>JBKJJG010000018.1:0-5601 GCA_046598155.1 bacterium
CGCGGGCCTTCCCCCTACCCACCGACCAGCACGGCTGGATCCGGCTCAACCTCAGAGGACGGGAGGCAGCGGGGATTGTCGAGCCCGGCGAGTACCACGCGACCTGCGACCAGATCGAAGCGCTACTGCGAGGGCTGAGAACCACGGGCGGGATGCCCGTGGCACGGGATGTCATACGGGTCGCAGGGAACGGCGGTCCTCCGGGCCGGCTGCCCGACATCGTCGTGCACTGGGAGGATGCCGCGCACGACTTGCCGCTGGAGCTGGCAGATCCCGCGATCTCCGCCGTACCCGCGGCACTGGACCGGACCGCGCAGCACGCCGCGGAAGGTTTCTATGTCTACAGGCCGGGTGCCGCGGCAGTCCCACCCCCTGGATCGGTCACTGTCCAGGATCTGCACCGGTTCGTGCTGGAGGTCCTCGATCAGAATCCCGGCGGAGAGGCGCGTCACGCCCTCGGGTGCGCCGACGCGTAGATGCGCTTGAGGTGGTCGCGCGAGACGTGCGTGTAGATCTGGGTCGTGGAGAGGCTGGCGTGCCCCAGCAGCTCTTGGACGACGCGCAGATCGGCGCCGCCGTCCAGCAGATGCGTTGCAAAGGTGTGGCGGATAACGTGCGGGCTGACGCGCTGCGCAATGGCGGCGACCCTGACCCAGCGCTGGACGATGAGCTGCACGGCCCTCGCGGAGATCGGCCTGCCGCGGGCGCTTAGAAACAGTACCTCGGTCTCGCCCCGCAGCAGGCGGGGCCTTCCGTCGGACAGGTAGCGCCGCAGCGCCGCGACCGCCTGCGTACCGATCAGCACCAGCCGTTCCTTGCTCCCCTTGCCGCGCACCCGTATCTCGTCACCGGAGAGTTGAGCGCACCGGATGCTGACGAGTTCGCCGACGCGAAACCCTCCGGCGTAAAGGAGTTCGAGTATGGCGCGATCCCGCACTCCGGCGGGCCGGTCCAGCGGCGGGGCCGCCAGTAGTGCCGCGATCGCTTCATGGGTAAGCACGGAGGGGAGCCGGCGTCGGCCTCGGGGCGTCGAGGCCAGCCGCAGAGGGCTGGTCTCGACGCGGCCCCCACGGCGCAGAAACCGGTAGAACGAGCGCAGGGTCGAGAGGTGACGAGCCACCGAGGCCCGTGCGTAGCGCCGGTGGAGTGCGGCCGCGTAGCGACGGACCACGGCCGGGGTCACTTGTTCCCAACCCGCGATGCCCTCGCCCCGCAGGAACGTCCGGAAGGCGTCGAGGTCGCGTCGGTAGGCCTCCCGCGTGTGGGGCGAGGCGGCCTGCTCGGCCTCCAGCATTTCGAGGAACGCCCGGACCTCGGGATCGGGAGCCGGCGCGCCCATGTCCTGCCGCCGCCTATCCCGCGGGTGGCGCGGGAGCCGCACCCCGCGCATCGGAGCGGACCGCCTCGCGCAGCGGCGCCCGATGGCCGCAGGCCTTGCTCGTGCAGCGCACCTCGTCACCGCGCCGCGTGTGCTTGATCACCGTCATCTCACCGCACTGCGCGCACGGGCGGTCGCCCGGGCGATCCCATGAGGTGAAGGAGCACGCTGGATAGGCGCTGCAGCCGTAGAAGGTCCGACCGCGCCGGGTGCGACGGGCCACGATCTCGGCCCCGCACTTCGGGCAGACCACGCCGATGCCCACCGGCCGCGTGTACCGGCACTCGGGATAGCCCGAGCACGCGATGAACTCCCCAAACCGGCCGTGCTTGCGGACCAGCGGCCGGCCGCATTGCGGGCACGGTTCACCGATCTCCACCTCGGGCATCTCGACCACCGGGATGCTGGCCTCGGCGCGCTGCAGCGTCTGCTCAAATGGCCCGTAGAAGTCGCGCACGACCTGCACCCAGTCGGCCTCGCCTTCCTCGATGCGGTCCAGGTCGCTCTCGAGGCCGGCGGTGAAGTCCACGTCCACGATCTCCGGGAAGTGCTCCACCAGGATGTCGGTCACCATCTGCCCGACTTCGGTCGGGACCAGCCGGCGTTCCCGCACCGCGATGTATCCGCGCTTCTTGATGGTCTCGATTGTCGGCGCATAAGTGCTGGGCCGGCCAATCCCCTTCTCCTCCAGGGCACGCACCAGGGAGGCCTCGGTGTAGCGGGGCAACGGTTGCGTAAAGTGCTGCTCAGGGGTTACCCCATCGAGGACCAGGAGATCGCCGGGCGCGAGCGGCGGCAACCAGCCCTCGCGCTCGTCATCACCGTTGTCCGTGGCCTCGCGGTACAGGATGAGGAAACCGGGGAACTTGATCCGGCTGCCGGTGGCGCGGAACGCGAACCGGCCGCCGATGACGTCCACTGAGAGCGTGTCGAGGACCGCCGATGCCATCTGGCTGGCCAGGAACCGCTCCCATATCAACCTGTACAGCCTGAACTGGTCTGACCGGAGGTGAGGCTTGAGACGGTCAGGGGTTCGCGTCAGACTAGTGGGCCTGATCGCCTCGTGAGCATCCTGGGCGTTGCGGCGCGAGCGGTACTGCCTGGGCCGGTCTGGGAGATACGCGTCACCGAACACCCGGGCGACGTAGTCGCGGGCCTCGTGCCGTGCCGAGTCTGCCACCCGCACCGAGTCGGTGCGCATATAGGTGATGAGGCCGACCGTGCCCTCGGCGCCCACGTCGAGCCCCTCGTAGAGTTGCTGCGCCACGGCCATCGTGCGCGTGGCCGAGAATCCCATCTTGCGGTTGGCTTCCTGCTGCATCGTGCTGGTTATGAACGGCGGCGCCGGATTTCGCGCCTGGTCCCTGCGCCGGACCTCGCCGACCGCATACGACACACGTTCGAGCTCGGCGGCCAACGCGTGCGCCTCGGCCTCGGTCGCGATGACCACGGCGCCCTCTTCGTGAGGGGCGCCAATCCGCTCGCCGTCGCGCGTGAGCAGGCGTGCCAGGAACGTCTGGTCGGAAGCGGTCCGAAACGTCCCCGCCAGCGACCAGTGCTCCACGCGGACGAAAGCCTCGATCTCGCGCTCACGGTCCACGATCAGCCGCACGGCGACCGACTGCACCCGGCCCGCGCTGAGGCCGCCGCGTATCTTGCGCCAGAGGAGAGGGCTCAGCTTGTAGCCGACGAGCCGGTCCAGGATCCGACGGGCCTGCTGGGCATCCACGAGCTGCTTGTTTATCTCACGCGGGTTTTCGAGCGCGCGCCGGACCGCCTCTTGGGTCACCTCGTGGAACTCGATGCGCCGTATCGCAGGGTTGACGGGCCGGAGGACCTCCGAGAGGTGCCAGGATATTGCCTCGCCCTCACGGTCCGGGTCGGTCGCCATGTAGATCGTCGAGGCCTTCTTGGCGGCCTCTTTCAACTCCTTGACGATGGGACCCTTGCCCTTGATCAGGATGTACTTAGGGGTAAAGTTGTCGTCCACGTCCACGCCGAGCCGGCTCTTGGGCAGGTCCTTCACGTGGCCCATGGATGCCTTGACCTGGTAGGATCGCGCCAGCATCTTGCTGAGCGTCCGCGCCTTGGTCGGCGACTCGACGACGACGAGGGCTCGTGCAGGACTCATCCCAACCTCCGGAACACCGGTTTCCTGGCTTCTAACCGCCTCTACCCCGCCCTGGGAGGTTGCGCATCACCATCTGCCCTGGGAGGGTCCGAACCAGACCTTGCAGTTCCAGCATTGTAACCAGCGCGCCTACCGCTGGAACCGACAGCGAAGCCTGCTCTGCCAGGTCGTCGAGCCGCTGGGGACCTCCCTCCAGCAGCGCCAGCAGGCGGGCCTTTCCCTCCGCGCCCCCCGAGGGTACTGGGACGGCGCACGGTTCCCCGGCGGCGGCCATTTTACCTTCCCCGGGCCCGGACCGCGCCCAACATCCCAGTCCCAGCTCGGTCAGGATGTCGCCGGCGCCCTCCACCAGGCGCGCGCCCTGCCGCAGCAGGCTGTGCGGCGCGCGGCTGCGCGGGCTGAAGATGCTGCCGGGCACTGCGAAAACCTCGCGGCCCTGGTCCAGCGCGTAGTCCACCGTCATCAGAGCGCCGCTGTCCTCGGCGCCCTCGACCACCACCACGCCCAGCGCAATGCCGCTGATGATGCGGTTGCGTCGCGGGAAGTGGCCGGGCAGCGGTGGCGTCCCGGGCGGGAACTCGCTCACCAGCGCTCCCTGCGCGGCAATCGCCTCAGCCAGCCGCCGGTGCTCAGGAGGGTAGATCACGTCTGCGCCGCAACCCAGTACCGCGACCGTCCGCCCGCCCCCGTCCAGCGCAGCCTTGTGCGCGGCACTGTCAATGCCTCGGGCCAGCCCACTCACGATCGTTACGCCCTCCTGCGCAAGATCGAACGCCAATCGCTCGGCGGCCGCCAGTCCATAGGGGGTCGCCCGGCGTGACCCCACCACCGCAACCGAGGGCGCCTCGTCCAGGCGGCCCCGAACGTACAGCACCGGCGGCGGATCCGGGATCTCCCGCAAAAGCGCGGGAAACCCGGGCTCGCAGGCCGTCAGCACCGTCAGACCCAGCGAGCGGGCACCTGCCAAGACCGCGGAGGGGTCAACCTCCCTCCAAGCCGCCAGGATCTCTGCCGCATCCGCCCGCTTTTGGACGAAGGCGGGCAGGTGCTGCCAAACGGCCCGTGCCGATCCGGCCCGGGCCACCCATCCTGCGACCGTCCTGGGTCCCACGCCTGGCAGCCGGCTGAGGCCCACCCAGGCTGCGATCTCCTCCCCACACGCCGGGGCGGGCACCTCGGGCGCCGGACCCCCCAAACCCATCCTATACGGTAGCATGGGAAGTCAAGGAGCCGATGGTACCCACCGGTCGAGCACGCGGTACCGGAGGGCTTCGGCAAGGTGCCACACCGCGACCGCCTCGGCGCCTTCCAGGTCGGCGATCGTTCGTGCAACCCGGAGAACCCGCTCCGTGGCCCGGGCGGCCAGCACCAGCCGGTCGGCTGCGGCACGCATAAAGGCCAGCGCCTCGGCGCTCACCGGACCCCAACGCTGTGGCCCGCGCAGGGGCAGGCCTCCTGCCTGGCAGGCCGCGGCGCGGGTCGTCGCCCGCATGCGCGCCGCGGTCACCCGCGCGCGCACGGCGCTGGACGGTTCGCCCGGGTCGCCTGAGAGCAGCTCATCGGTCGGGGGCCGCGGCACCTCGACATGGAGGTCTATCCGGTCCAGCAAGGGACCAGAGAGCCGGGCCAGATACTGCTGCAGCCGCCCTGGGGTGCAGGTGCAGTCCCGGCGCGGGTCGCCACGATACCCGCACGGGCACGGGTTCATCGCCGCAACAAGAGAGAACCGCGCGGGAAACCGCACGGTACCGTGGATGCGGGCCACAACCACGATCCCGTCCTCCATCGGCTGGCGCAGCCCTTCAAGCACGTCGTGCCTGAACTCCGGCAGTTCGTCCAGGAACAGCACGCCGTGGTGAGCGAGCGTGATCTCGCCCGGCCGCACGCTGGAGCCGCCACCGACGATCGCCGGCGCGCTGGCGGCGTGGTGCGGCGCTCTGAACGGCCGCTGGGTGACCAAGCCCTGCCAGGCGGGCAGTAGTCCTGCGACGCTGTAGATCTTGGTCACCTCAACGGCTTCCGCGCCCGACAGCCGGGGAAGGATCGTCGGCAGCCGGCGCGCGAGCATGGTCTTCCCGACCCCGGGCGGCCC